>MGDH01000021.1:7259-82580 GCA_001790855.1 Candidatus Schekmanbacteria bacterium RIFCSPLOWO2_02_FULL_38_14
TATCTTCTTCTCTGAACCAAAGGCTCATGTTAGTTTGCCTAAAAATATATATAAAAATTTATCAGAAAGTTAGAAGCTTGACAACTTAAATGTTTGTTTTTTAGGAAAGGATAAAAAAAACCGCACCCGGAAGGGTGCGGTTTCATGATTAACTAATGAGGAATTAAGCTATAAAATTACTTGCTGGATTTCTTTCTAAATAATGACATCCCTATAAGGGCAGTTCCTAAAAGCAGCAGAGTTGAAGGTTCTGGGACTGGATTCTCATTAGTGCTTTCAATGAAGTCCATAGTCATATCAGCAGAAGCCCCCCCCATAATTAAAAGGCTGATAGCCCCAACATTGGCAAAGTCAGCTGCCGAGGTACCTCCCGTAGTAAAACTGGAAAACAGGGCATTTAAAGTTAGTGGAATAGCATGTGGGGTACGGGTAAATGTGAAATAAGACCATTGGGTAGCACTTGTATAAACGCTTAGTGTTATTGGACTGGAATATAAATCATCATCATAGAGTACTCGCATGGCTATGTTATCATTAGCTCCGCTTTCCGTAAGGTCTGCCCCTCCAAGGCCTGTATAATCTATAGCTGGAAGTCCATCACCACCATCCCATACAATCTGGGCGGAGCCGGTAGTCGCTGAATCAAGATTAAATTTCAGGCTGAATGATGAAGGAGGGACATTAGATGTTAATGAACCGGCGACACCACTACTTACTGTCAATTCCATATCCCGCTCGCCTCCAATACCCCCACTTACACTTGAGCTAGTATAACCAGGACTTGGTAGTGAAAGTGTCTGAGATGTGGTAAACGAATCTATAAGAAGTGCCTGTGTATTGTTGGCAAGTATCACAGTAAATGCTGCTAAAAATATAATAACCTTTAGATATTTCATCACAAACTCCTTAGTTTAAAAAATTAAAATTACTCTAAACATCTTTAATTTTTGTTAATGCAATTTTTATGCCATTCTAAAATAGCATTCTATTTTTTCTTCTAACCCATTGTAATAATTTATAAAAATTCTTTTTGATACTTGTATTCGGTTAAAGTTATTTTTTCTTTTTTAAGTAAAAAATGTTCAAAAACCCGACGTTTTTTCTATAAAAATCTAACTCATTGAAATATAAGTCTAAAAAGTGTTCAAAATCCCGACACTTCTAAGAATGACTTATCAGAATAGGACAGGTTGTTGAATAGTTATACAATTGCCCTTAATCCCAGAACATTCTCTGCAATAATAAGCTTTTGAATCTGCGAGGTTCCTTCATAAATTGTAGCTACTCTTGCATCACGGTAATACCTTTCAACAGGGAAATCATCACAATAACCGTATCCGCCGTGAATCTGGATGGCATCGTGGGAAGCCCTGACTGCTGCTTCTGTGCAGAAGTATTTTGCGATTGAGGTCTCAACAGTATTTCTGATTTTTTTATTCTTCAAATCTCCAGCCCTGTAAACAAGAAGCCGACCTGCATCCCTGTCAACCGCCATCTTTGCAATCATATCCTGAACAAGCTGGAACTCCCCGATTGGCTTGCCGAATGCTTTTCTTTCTCTTGCATAGGTTGTGCAGGCATCGATGCAACCCTGAATTATTCCAACACACCCTGCTGCAACGCTGTACCTGCCGTTATCAAGGCAAGCCATTGCAATTTTAAATCCCTCTCCTACTTCTCCAAAAAGGCAGTTTTCAGGGATTTCAACGTCTTCAAGAAAAAGGGCTGCGGTATTGCTTGCCCTGAGTCCCATTTTCCCTGTGATTTCGTTTGATGAGAAACCCCTGGTTTTTGTATCAACGATGAATGCGGCAATCCCTTTATGTTTTTTGGCTTTGTCTGTTTGTGCAAAAAGAATGGCTATGTCTGCTATTCCGCCATTTGAAATCCACATCTTGCTGCCATTCAAAATCCATTTTCCGTTTTTATACCTTGCTGTTGTTGTTTGTTTTGAAGCATCACTTCCTGCGTCAGGTTCAGTCAGGGCAAAGCAGCCTATAATTTCTCCTTTACAAAGAGCGGGGATATATTTTTTCTTCTGCTCTTCAGTTCCCCATTCAAGTATACCAAGCTCAATCAGGGAGATTTGAACAGATATTGTAGTCCTTATTGACGAGTCAACCCTGCCTATCTCCTCGCTCATTACTGCATAGCTGATATAATCAAAACCGCTTCCTCCGTATTCCTGCGGCACAGGTCCTCCGAGAAATCCAAGAGAAGCCATCTTTTTTAAAATATCCTCAGGGAAATGGCAATTCCTGTCATTTTCTTTTGCGTGGGGAGCTATTTCTTCATCAGCAAACTTTTTAGCCATCTTCCTTATCATTAACTGTTCTTCAGTGAAATCGAAGTTCATAAAAAATCCCTCCTTTAATGAACAGCTGAAGTAATGTCAAATTCTAAAACTCAAAGTTCAAATAACTAAAAATTTTGATATTTGAGTTTTGACATTCATTTGACATTTTGATTTTGACCTTTGCATTTTATTCAATATAACATATATATCTAAATAAATAATACCAAACATTTTGCACTTCCGCCAGCCTTTATGAATTCAGAAAGATTGGTTTCAAATACCCTGTATTTTAATTTCAGCAGCTTGTTCTTCAAGCCATCACAGCCGGAGTTTAAAACAACATCCCTTCCTATGCATATTGCATTACACCCAAATTTTAATGCCTCGGTTTTTTTTACGGCTATGCTTTTCTTGATATAATTTTTAATTATTTTCCTTCCAAACAAGTCAAATGCATATGGATAATATGCTATCTCACCATTGGAGAGAGGAAGAAAACAGGTGTCCAAGTGATAGAATTTCTGGTTTACCAACTCAAGCGAAAGGATTCTTTTATTTATAATTTTTGAGATTCTTGTATGTGCATTTATGTCAGACCTTATAATATACCCTGCATAAAAATTTTCTCCGCATAGAAGAAGGTCTCCCTCTCCTTCAAAATTCGTTTCTTCAGGCAGTTCCTCTATCCTGTAACCGTTTTTCTTGAACCATTTTTCAAAAAACCCTGACTCCCCCTTCCTCTGTTTGAATCTGAAATTGCTTTTTATGAATGTATTGTTGAATACAAATCCGGCATTTGCAGTAAATACCATGTCAGGGTAATTTTTCTGAGGTTCAATTAATTTTATTTCAATGCCTATTTTCCTATTGATAAGGTTATATAAATCTTCCCATTGCTTCCTTGAGAGTTTCTTGTCAGAATCTTTTTTAACATCCATCCACGGATTAATTTCATACCTGATGCCGTAATAGTCAGGAGGGCACATTAATATAGATTTCTTTATCATTGTTTATATTGTGGCTTTTGTGAAATGTAGAAACAGGTCTTCAGACCTGTTAAAAAAAACAGATTTACAGAAATGTTATTGCGAGGAGCTATTTCGCGACGAAGCAATCTCTGCTTAGGGTTATAAGTTTTAAGTAGTAAGTTTTAATTGAGATTGCTTCGCTTCGCTCGCAATGACAGACATGAAATTGTCGGTCATCCTGTGAAGGTCTGTTTCTACAAATTATTTTTTTCAGGAAATTTATAATCTCCTGTTTAACAGCGTTTCTATATCTGGAACAGGTAATTAGTTAACTCCCTTAAAAAAAGTTCTGCATCGGTTACAAGACCAATAGCCTGAAAACTCCCCCTGTCAGCAAGCTTTGTTACCATTTCGGGATTTATGTCAACACATACTGTAGTAACAGATGAAGGAAGAATATTGCCTATTGCTATGGAGTGAAGCATTGATGCAATCATTATTGAAAGAGAAACATCTTTTATTTTGTTGCGCATCAGCGCCTGTGCTTCATTTGTATCTGTAATTACTTCAGGCAAAGGCCCATCATCTCGGATTGAACCTGCAAGAACGAAATCGACACCATTTTTTATGCAGGAATACAGGATTCCTTCCCGCAGTATTCCCTTCTCAACAGCTTTTTTTATTCCACCAGCTTTTCTTATGGTGTTTATTGTCCTGAGATGATGTTCATGACCTCTTTTGGTCTGAACGCCCTCTTTTAAAGAGACACCAAGGGATGTCCCGAACAGCGAGGCTTCAATATCGTGGGTTGCAAACCCGTTTCCGGAAAACAGGATGTCAATAAACCCTTCATTAATTAAGATTTCTAAATATTTTCTTGCTCCGGTATGGATAATTGCAGGTCCGCAGACAAAAAGGATTTTTCCTTTCCTCTTGCTTTTTATCTCTTTCATATTCTCTGCTATGTTTTTAATGATAAGCCATTTTGATTTCTCAGGAGATATTGAACTGCCCATAAACTCAAAGACACCCTTATGCTTGATTCTTTTTCCTGGGTCAACCCTTACTCCATCATGACCTAAAACTATTTTATCTCCTCTTTTTACTTCATTCATTTTTATACAATATGCCTTCTTAAAGTCATTTGTGACTGCGATACCGCTGTCCATGCAGATATTTTCTACCTGAAGCCATTTCCCTTTAATATAAATTTCTGCTGGAAGATTGGTGGTTATGTGAAAGTTATCAGGAAAGATTCCATCATTTTCTGTTTCTTTTAATTTGACCTCTGTCTGCCTGACCGGAGCAGCGCCGAGCTTAAGGATTCTTGACATTATGTTTTCAATGATTGGTTTTGATGGGGCTGTTACTTTTATTCTGGCGTAACTCGGGTCTTTTTTTGTCCTTCCTATTTTTATTTCCTCTGATTCGTAGTTTCCGCCGTGGTCCAGAATTTCATCAAAAATTTTGGGAAGGGTTAATGAATCAATGATGTGTCCTTTTATTTCAATAAGCTCTGAAAACTTTTTCATAAATTTTAAAAAATATGTTTGACGTTTGAATTAAATGCGAATTTTTTGTAAAGACAAGCTAAACAGTCTGACCGAGAATGGTCATTGCGAGGAGCAAAGCGGTTGCGAGGCAAAGCCGAAGCAAACCCGGAGCAGATTCCTTCGCTTCGCTCGGAACAAGCTCCGCAATCTGACCCGAAGGGTCATTACGAGAGCCGATTTATCGGCTCGTGGTAATCTCATTAGATTGCTTCGCTTAAGCTCGCAACGACTTCGTCGGATTGCCACGCTCCCTTCGGTCGCTCGCAATGACAAAAGGGAATTCTCAGTCAGCCTGTTAAGCTGCGTTAGCAAAAAGTTAAAATATATTTAATTATATATTAGTTATTGAAATTATAAAAGAGAAATATTTTGTTGTGAAGTTTTTTCATTGACGAAAAATATTGCCTGTGATAGCTGATTAAAAATAGTTTGAATGGAGGGAAAAGAGAGTTGATTGACGGAGTAAAAGTAAAAAAATTAAAGGTCATTCCTGATGAAAGAGGCAGGCTGATGGAAATTCTGCGCTGCGATGATGAATGTTTTATAAAGTTTGGACAGGTGTATATGACCACAGCATATCCAAACGTGGTAAAGGCATGGCATTATCATAAAAATCAGGCGGATAATTTTGTTGTTGTAAAAGGGATGATGAAACTGGTTTTATTCGACCAGAGAAGTGATTCTCCAACCCATAAAGAGATAAACGAATTTTTCATTGGTGAACATAACCCAATGCTTGTACAGATTCCAAATTTGGTTGTTCACGGGTTTAAATGCATAGGGGAAACTGAAGCGCTTGTTCTCAACTGCCCTACAGAAAAATATGATTATAAAAATCCTGATGAGCACAGGATTGATCCATACAATAATGATATTCCTTATAACTGGAATGTTAAGGAAGGGTAAGGACGGGAATCAGTTATGCTTGATTTTTTAAAACCAATAGAGGAAGACCTTGAGTTTGTTGAAAGAGAGACATATGAAAGACTCAAAAACAATGTTTCTCTGATTTCAAACATAGGCATGCATATCGCAAAAAGCGGTGGCAAGAGGTTGAGGCCCGCACTCGTGCTCCTTTCAGCAAAACTATGCGGTTACACAGGAGAAAGGAGTATTGATATAGCTTGTGTGGTTGAATTTATCCATACTGCAACCCTTCTTCATGATGATGTGGTGGATGAAGCAGATATAAGAAGAGGGAGCCCTTCTGCGAATTCTAAATGGGGAAGCGAGGCAAGCATACTTGTTGGAGACTATCTATTTTCCAAGGCATTTTCGCTTCTGGTCAGGAGTTCAGACTTAAGAATAATGGAGTCGCTTTCAGGGGCTTCAATAAAAATGGCAGAGGGAGAGGTTCTGCAGTTATCAAAACGCCATGATATAAACATCTCCAAGGAATGCTACATTGATATAATAACACGAAAGACAGCAGAATTGATTTCTTCCTGCTGTGAGGTTGGCGCTATTATTGCAAAAGCCAAAACAGAGGAAGAAGAGGCACTGGCATCTTACGGGAGAAATATTGGCATAGCTTTTCAGCTTGTTGATGATACTCTGGACTTTATAGCAAAAAGGGAGAAGCTCGGGAAGCCCCTTGGCAATGATTTGAAAGAGGGGAAGATCACAATGCCTCTTTTGAAGGTGGTAGAAAGCGAGTCAGAAGAAAATATAGAGAAAATAAAAAAGATTTTATCCCATTCAGGTTTAAATGGAAATGGCGTTGTGTTTATATTGGACCTTGTAAAAAAGCATAACGGAATTGAATATGCGCTTGACATGGCGGCAGATTACAGCCGGAAAGCAAAAGAAAACCTTGCAATATTTCCATTCTCAAAAGAAAAAGGGCTTTTACTTGAACTGGCTGATTATATAGTAAAAAGGGACCACTAAGGATTATTTCTGGTAAAGTGCTAATTGTCTAACAATCTCTTTAATATGATTTAAGCCATTCATAAAATTACATTGAAAATTTCAAATATCAAATTCCAAACAAATTTAAATTAACAAAATTCAAAGTTTGAAACAATTTGGAGCATTCAAGTAGTGAAAATCCCCCCATCCCCCCTTTGACAAAGGGGGGTTAGGGGGGATTTAGATGACTCAATGGAATTGTCGGACAGCCTGCAAACTGCGTGGAGATTTAATTTAAATATTATTTAAAATTTATTATTATTATGAATACTATTCAGATTAAGGCAGTGGTTGACTCGAAAAATATTGTTTTTCTTCACTGGATAATAGAGTCATATGATGGTATTGCAATAATGAGTATTATGGACTCAAAGCAGGGATTGGTTGAATTTCATATTTCACCGGATTTAACTGAAACATTCAAAAAGCTCATAACCTCGCTTGATTTTAAGGTGGAAATGCTGGAATCATCTGGATAAAAGAATTCAATGTTTAAGTGGCACATTGAATATTCTCAATAAAAAAGGCATTTGCAAAAGGACCCTATAGAAAAATAATAAGGAGATTGCTGAAAAATGATGTCAGAAATATTTTCTAAAATAGACTGCGGAAGAGTTTTAAGAGAAGCACTTTTAGGTGGCGGAGAATTTGCTGATGTCTTTCTGGAAATGAAACAGACAACTTCTATAATCATGGAAGATAATAAGATAGAAGAAGTTCTGACAGGATTTGAGCAGGGCGCCGGAATACGTGTTATTTCTGACTTTAAGACATTTTATGCTTACACAAATAATTTGACTGAAAAAGACCTTTTTCAGGTTGCTTCAGCTCTTAAGCAGGCAGTAAGTTCCGGGAAAAGCGATATTGTAGTTGATTTAAGCAGATCGGTTGTAAATGGCATGGGAGAAATAGAAAAACATCCTGAATCAATAACCACAGACAGAAAAGTAGAGATTGTGAAAAACGCAAACGAATGGATTCCGAAAGGCGAGAAAAGAATCCGTCAGGCAAAGATAGTATATGGTGATTCAATTCAGCAAATGGGAATAGCAAATTCTGAAGGGATGGCTGTAACTGATGAACGGGTAAATACAATCTTTCTTGTCCAGATTGTTGCTGGCAAAGACGGGATAATTCAGACAGGGTATGAGCCTGCAGGAGGGAGCATAGGCTTTGAGCTTTTTGATTCTGTATCAACAAAAGATATTGCGAGAAAAGCCCTCGAAAGGGCTTTTATGATGCTTGAAGCTCAAAAGGCACCCGGAGGGGAGATGCCTGTGGTTATTTCAAGTGAAGCCGGTGGAACAATGGTTCATGAGGCAGTCGGACATGGGCTTGAGGGTGATTTCAACCATGAAAGGATTTCAGTCTATTCGGGTAAAACCGGTTCTCTGATAGCCTCTCCACTTGTGACAGTTGTGGATGATTCAACAATTCCTAAAAAAAGGGGCTCTTTCAGGTTTGACGATGAGGGTGTTAGGGCGCAGAGGACAATGCTGATTGAGAACGGAGTTTTGAAAAATTTTTTATACGACAGGTTAACAGCCATGAAGGATGGAAAGACTTCTACAGGGAATGGCAGGAGACAATCCTTCCGCTATAAACCCATACCGCGGATGACCAATACCCTTATTGTTCCTGGCAGGCACAATCCAGAAGAGATAATTTCCAGTACTGAAAACGGTTTGTTTGTCAGAAAAATGGGTGGTGGACAGGTAAACCCCACAAATGGGGAATTCGTCTTTGAGGTTAGCGAGGGATATTTGATTGAAAACGGCAGAGTTACTAACCCGGTTAGAGGAGCTACTCTGGCAGGCAATGGCCCCCAGGTGCTCAGGGACATAGATATGGTTGGCAATGACCTCGGGTTTGCTATAGGCACCTGTGGCAAGGATGGACAGGGAGCTCCTGTCGCAGATGCCCAGCCTACACTTAGGATAAAGAAACTTGTAGTAGGGGGTGAAGGAAAGCCTCCGTGGAAAAGCTAAAAATGCACAACCTACGCATTGCCCGCAGTTTGCTGCAGGGAGCTTCAAATTCTAAAACCACAAACAAATTATTATTTATTTTCAGACAAGAAACAATCTTTATCCCTCCTCCAATATCCTTGACAAAGAGCCTGCGAATCACTTAAAATTTAATATTCAGAAGGCGAAAGTATAAATTTGAAGCCCTTAGAAGTAAGAAATTAAATTCCAAATCCGAAATCATAAGCTATATTAAACGAGAAAACTCAAAGATAAAATGATAGGAGTAAGATGGCAAGGTTTGGAGAACTCTTAATCGAAGCAGGTCTGATTAACAATGAACAGTTGGAAGAGGCATTAAAGAGCCAGAAAGAGCTTGGCGGAAGACTGGGTTCCATATTAGTTAAAAGGGGGCTGATTTCTGAGGATACTGTTACCTCTTTCCTGAGCCAGCAGTACGGAGTTCCGTCAATCAACCTTGATGATTTTGAAATAGACCCTGCAATCTGTAAGCTCATACCTGTGAAAACTGCATTGAAATATGAAGTAATCCCAATAAGCAGAGTTGGTTCAACGCTCACTGTTGCAATGGTTGACCCGTCAAATGTTTTTGCAATAGATGATATCAAGTTTATGACAGGATACAATGTGGAACCAGTAGTTGCTCCTGAGACTGCAATTAAGGAGGCAATAAAGCGCTATTATCACGTTGGCGTTGGAGTTGATAAGGGCAAGGATGAGCCTGAATCTGCACAGCTTGATGCAAAGGATTATGAGATAGAAGATAGTGATGCAATGGATGGGCTTGAAGGAATCGATGAAGGTCCTGTAGTAGATGTTGATGATTTTGACCAGCTGGTTTCAGGGGCAGTGGATACAGTGGAAGTTGTTCAGGAGCAGGAAGATGAAAATGCTTTAAAAGATGTAGATGCCCCAGTAGTAAAGCTGGTTAATGGCATTCTCATAAAAGCCATTAAAATGAAGGTTTCAGATGTCCACATAGAACCATATGAAAAGGTTTTCAGGGTCCGCTACAGAATGGATGGAGTATTGCATAAGGCAATGGGTTTACCATTGAGGATAAAGAATGCCATTACATCAAGAATTAAGATAATGGCTAGGCTTGATATTTCTGAGAGGAGATTGCCGCAGGATGGAAGAATAAAACTTAAGCTTGGAAAAAACAAGGAGATGGATTTTCGTGTTTCGGTGCTGCCAACTCTTTTTGGCGAGAAAGTAGTTTTAAGGCTTCTTGACCAGTCAAATCTGCAGCTTGATATGACAAAGCTTGGTTTTGACAAGGAGCCCCTCAGTGAGTTTCAGGAGGCAATTCACCTTCCCTACGGAATGGTTTTGGTTACAGGTCCGACAGGTAGCGGCAAAACAACAACCCTTTATTCAGCAATAAGTGAATTGAATAAAGTCAGTGAGAATATAATGACTGCAGAAGACCCGGTAGAATTTAACCTTCCAGGAGTAAATCAGGTGCAAATGCACGAGGATATAGGGCTTAACTTTGCTGCTGCCCTTCGTTCCTTTCTGCGCCAGGACCCGGACATAATTCTGGTTGGAGAGATTAGGGACTATGAAACAGCAGAGATAGGAATTAAGGCTTCTCTTACAGGGCATCTTGTCTTAAGTACTCTTCATACAAACAGCGCTCCAGAGACAATTAACAGACTCCTCAATATGGGGGTTGAGCCATTTCTGGTAGCTTCTTCAGTAAATATGATTATAGCCCAGAGACTTGCAAGGAAGGTATGCGCAGGATGCAAGGAACCTGTGGATATAAAAAAAGAAGCACTTGTCGGACTGCAATTTAAAGAGGAAGATTGGGAAAAGGGTTTTACTGTTTATAAAGGCAAAGGGTGTTCTATATGCGGTGGGACCGGTTATAAGGGAAGAGTTGCGCTTTATGAAGTTATGTCGCTTAAAAGGGAAATTCGCGAATTAATCCTTCAGGGCTCCCAGACCCCGGAGATAAAAGCACAAGCAATAAAACTTGGAATGCAGTCACTCCGGAGGAGCGGTTTGAAAAAGATTATGGAAGGAACTACAACTCCGGAAGAGATTGTAAGGGTAACAATGCCAGATTAAAAAAACTAACATATAAGGAGGACTCCAATGCCTGCTTTTGAATATGTTGGAAAAACTCTTAACAGAGAAGTTAGAAAAGGTGAAGTAGATGCTGCAAGCATAGAAGCTGCCAGAGGACTTCTGAGGGCACAGAAGATAATTGTTACTTCGATTAAAAAGAAATCACAGGGTTTAAAATTTCCAAAAAAAGAGGGTAAAGCAAAGGAAAAGGATATACTTATATTTACAAGGCAGTTTTCAACAATGATAGATGCAGGATTGCCTCTTGTTCAATGCCTTGGAATACTTGCTGCGCAATCTGACAAAGAGATATTAAAAACAACACTGACTAAAATAAAAGAAGATGTTGAAACAGGATCAACATTTTCTGAATCTTTAAGAAAGCATCCGAAAGTTTTTGATGATCTTTATGCAAACATGGTTGAGGCTGGAGAGACAGGAGGTATTCTTGATACAGTACTCAACCGTCTTGCCGCTTATATTGAGAAGGCATCAGCCTTAAAGGCAAAAGTCAAAAAGGCAGCGGTTTATCCAATTGCAATACTTTCAGTTGCAGTTGTAGTTGTTGCAGCTCTTTTGATATTTGTTATCCCGACCTTTGCAAAAATGTTTTCAGATTTTGGCGGGACTCTTCCTGTTCCAACACAGATGGTAATCAATATGAGCCACTTTGCTGCAAGCTGGAAGGGATTAGTCGTAGTTGCTGTAGTAGTTGGAATAATATTTGCTATCAGAGCTTACGGAAAGACTTCTGCGGGGAGAAAAAACATAGATAAGCTCGTGTTAAAGTTACCGATTTTTGGAGACATCATACGAAAGTCAGCAGTTGCAAAATTCACAAGAACGCTTGGGACATTAATCACAAGCGGAGTCCCTATTCTTGAGGGACTTGATATCGTAGCGAGAACGGCAGGGAATGTAACGATTGCAGATGCAATAATGATGACCCGTATAAGCATTGCAGAAGGTAAGACAATATCCGAGCCATTGGAGAAGACAAAGGTGTTTCCCCCGATGGTTGTGCAGATGATATCGGTTGGAGAAGCAACAGGTTCCCTTGATGCAATGCTTGGAAAAATAGCTGACTTTTATGAGATAGAGGTTGATAATGCAGTTGATGCGCTGACCTCTCTTATGGAACCAGCCCTGATGGTTGTTCTTGGAGGTGTTGTCGGGTTTATATTAATAGCCATGTATTTGCCTATCTTCACCCTTGCAACATCAATTTCATGATTTAGAAGAGCAAGCAGGGAGAGAAATTCAAATTATAAATACCATGGCAGAAATTAACTTCAGTTCGCTCAATCCTTCAGGAATCAAATGGCTCATGACTGCCAGGGTGATTGTTGTCACAGCCCTGCTCGGAACCACTATACTTGTAGAAGCCCAGCATGGTGGTTCTTATATTTCGCCCTATCTTTCTATCCTTTATTTTTTAATAATCGTTACATATTTTCTTACAATTCTTTATTCCCTGCTGCTGAACAGGATAAAAGCCCTTACTCTTTTTGCGTACATCCAGATATTTGGTGATTTGCTTTTTGACAGTACTTTAATCTATATTACAGGTGGGGTCGGGAGTCCTTTCATATTTCTCTATTTTCTGTCAATTATTGCATCGAGCGTAATTTTATTCAGGCAGGGAAGTTTGATTACTGCATCCCTGTCCTGTCTTCTTTTCAGCGCGCTGGCGATTTTTCAGTATAATGATATTCTTCTTCTTCCAATACCAACAATACTTTTAGATATTTCTACCATTTCCCTTTCCCTTAACGCCTTATTTTTTAAAGTTTTTTTAAATATAGCTGCCTTTTATCTGGTTGCATTTTTCAGCAGCAGGGTATCTGAAAGCTTGAGGAGTACACACGAAGAACTTGAGGAGAAAAAAGGGATAGTAAAAGAACTGCAGAACCTTAATGAAAATATATTGCAAAGCCTGACAAACGGTCTCATAACCACAGATTTAAGCGGCATTATTATTTCATTCAACAAGGCTTCTGAGGAGATAACCGGATGGAGAAGAGGGGAAGTGGTTGGAAAATGCTGGGACAACTTTTTTCCACAGTTTCCTGCAAGGGAATTGCTTTTAAAAGTCAAAGTATCTCAGGGGAATTCTTTTACATATGAGATAGAATTTTTAAAGAATCAGAACATGAAATATCTCGGGTTTACAGTTTCACTTCTTAAAGATGAAGGAGGAAATATTACAGGGTTAATTGGCAATTTCAGAGACCTTACTGACATCAGAAAGATGGAAGAGTACCTGAAGCGGATTGACAGGCTTGCTGCCATAGGTGAGGTTGCGGCAGGAATGGCTCACGAAATAAGAAATCCGATGGCATCCATAAGCGGTTCCGTTCAGGTATTGAAGGAAAAGGTAGGGGATAATGGCATAACAGGAAGGCTTATGGATATTGTAATAAAGGAATCTGAGAGGCTTGACGGAATAATTAATAATTTTCTTCAGTATGCAAGACCAAAACCTATACAGTTTGTTTTCTGCAATATTAATTACATCTTGAACAGTGTAGTTACACTTCTTAAGAACAACCCAAAATACGGTTCAAACCTAAATATATCAATCAACTGTGAAACTGAAAACCTTTCTCTGATGGCTGACTCAAAACAGTTGGAGCAGGTTTTCTGGAACCTGGCAATAAATGCGATGGAAGCAATGCCAAACGGAGGAGACTTAAGGATATTGGTTTCAAGAGACAGGAGGAAAAATCATTTTTCAGAAAACTCAAAAAACGATATCCCATATATAAAATTTCTTTTTTCTGATACAGGTGTTGGAATAAGCCATAACAACAGGGCTAAACTGTTTTCTCCATTTTATACCACAAAAGAGGGAGGGACGGGGCTTGGGCTTGCAATTGTTTACAGAATAGTAGAAGAGCATCACGGGATAATAGAAGTTGAAAGCGAACCTGAAAAAGGGTCAAGGTTTATTATTTATCTTCCTGAAAAACAGATGTTATAGGATTCAAGGGTTAGAGAAGTCGATTTTGAAAGTAAGCTTGTATATAAAAGAGGAAACCTAATGGCAAGAATTTTATTGGTTGATGATGAGAAAAACCTGCTTGAGTTTTTAAACATAATGCTTACTCAGGAAGGCTATAATGTTACAGTAGCATACGGAGGCAGGGAGGCAATTGATATTCTTCATAAAAATGAATTTGATGTTGTTATAACTGATATCAAAATGCCAAGGGTCAACGGTCTTGAGGTGCTGAAATTTATAAAAGAAAATTCTCCTGATACAATAGTCATAATGATTACTGCCTTTGCATCTCATGAAACTGCTGTTGAAGCCATGAAAGCAGGCGCCTATGATTACATCACAAAACCTTTTAATAATGACCAGATAAAATTAGTAATAAAAAAAGCAGTTGAAAAAAGGTTGCTCGTTAGAGAGAACCTCTATCTTAAGAGAAAACTGGGGAAAGAAGCCGATTCCCGCGACATCATCGGGAAATCAGAGAAGATAAAGGAAGTTTTTGACCTTGTTGAAAAAGTTGCAAAAACTAATAGCACAGTGCTTATCTACGGAGAAAGCGGAACAGGAAAAGAGCTTGTGGCAAGAGCCATTCATCAAAATAGCAACCGCACTGATAAGCCCTTTGAGACAATCAACTGCGGAGCGCTTCTTGATACATTGCTTGAGAGTGAGCTTTTCGGGCATGAAAAGGGCGCTTTTACAGATGCTGTAAATCTCAAGGAAGGGCTTTTTGAAGTTGCTGACGGAGGGACATTGTTTCTTGATGAGATTGCTGAGACATCTCCCTCAACTCAGGTTAAGCTTCTCAGGGTTCTTCAGGAAATGGAATTAAAGCGAGTTGGAGGAACAAAGACAATAAAGGTTGATGTGAGAATAATAGTAGCTACAAATAAGAACCTGAGAGACAGGGTAATAAACGGTTCTTTCAGGGAAGACCTTTTTTACAGGATTAATGTATTCCCGATTTTTATGCCTCCGTTAAGGGAAAGAACAGAGGATATTGATAACCTTGCGGAGTTTTTTGTTGACAGGTTCTGCCTTAAACTCGGAAGAAAACCTCCCCAGATTCTTCCTCAGACAATGGAGGGTTTAAAGTCTTATGCCTGGCCCGGGAATGTGAGAGAACTTGAGAATGTTATTGAGAGAGTAATGATTCTCTGTACCGGCAACAGGGTTTTTCCCAAGGATTTGCCGGAGGAGATTTTAAAAGGTGAAAAAGAAATTATTTCTAAAGTCAAGAGACAGGAAGAGGAATTAAAGATTCCTGAGATTGCATCTGAAGGAATAGATTTTGAAAAAGTTGTTGGAAATATAGAAAAAAATCTGCTCATGGAGGCTTTAAAAAAAACTGATGGAAGAAAAACAAAGGCAGCAGAACTTTTAAAAATAAGTTTCCGTTCTTTCAGGTATCTTCTGGATAAATATAATTTGGGATGAAGAAATAAGGGGCGGCTTTAGTCGCTCCTATCTGCAGATTACAACTTATCGCTTATAACTTTTTATTCCTCTTCCTCATATCTTTTCTTTAAATCATTAATGACATTTGAATCAGCAAGCGTTGTGGTATCTCCAAGGGTTCGTCCCTCAGCAATATCACGGAGAAGCCTTCGCATTATTTTTCCGCTTCTTGTTTTTGGAAGTTCAGGGGAGAAGAAAAGGTCGTCAGGTCTTGCAAGGGCTCCAATCTTTTTCACAACATGCTCCTTGAGCTCATCAATAAGTTCTTTTGACTGTGTTACACCTTCTTTGAGTGTCACAAAAACTGCCAATGCCTGCCCCTTCAATTCGTGGCTTTTCCCTATGGCAGCAGCCTCAGCCACTGATTTGTGGTCAACAAGGGCACTTTCAACTTCCATTGTGCCTATTCTGTGGCCTGCAACATTTATTACATCATCAACCCTTCCCATTATCCAGAAATATCCATCCTTATCTTTTTTTGCGCCATCTCCTGTAAAATAAATGTCCTTGTATTTGCTCCAGTACTGCTGGACATACCGGTCAGGGTCACCGTATATTGTTCTCAGCATTGAGGGCCAGGGTTTTTTCAAAACTAGAAATCCTCCTGCATTCGAAGGCACCTCAATTCCCTTCTCATCAAGAACTGCAGCCTCAATCCCCGGGAATGGTATTGTTGCAGAACCAGGCTTTGTTGCCACTACTCCTGGGATAGGGGTTATCATAATCATACCTGTTTCAGTCTGCCACCATGTATCAACAATCGGGCATTTTTCATTTCCTATGTTTTTCTGATACCACATCCAGGCTTCAGGGTTTATTGGTTCCCCAACTGTTCCAAGAAGTCTTAATGATAAAAGGTTTCTCTTTTTGGGCCATTCCTCACCCCATTTCATAAATGTCCTGATTGCCGTAGGTGCTGTGTAGAAAACAGTAACTCCGTATTTTTCAATAATTTGCCAGAATCTGTCTTTTTCAGGATAATCCGGGGCACCTTCATACATTACTGTTGTCTGCCCGTTTGCAAGCGGTCCGTAAACAATGTAGCTGTGACCTGTTACCCAACCAATGTCAGCAGTGCACCAGAAAACATCTTCTTTCTTTAAATCAAAAACCCATTTTGTTGTAATATAAACACCTGTCAGGTATCCTCCGGTTGTGTGGACAATCCCTTTTGGCTTTCCAGTGGTTCCACTTGTATAGAGGATATAAAGCATATCCTCGCTGTCCATTTCTTCAGGCTTGCAGTAAAGCTCTGCTTCTTCCATCAAATCATTCCACCAGTGGTCTCTTCCATCCTTCATATGAGCCCCGGATTCCTCTCCGACTCTTTTCACAACTATTACATTTTCGATTGATGGTGTACTCTTCAGGGCTTCATCAACATTTCTCTTGAGGGGAAGAATATTTCCTCTTCTGTAACTTCCATCAGAAGTTATGAGGAGTTTTGACTGTGAATCGTTGATTCTGTCTTTCAGGGACTCAGCGCTGAATCCACCGAAAACAACGCTGTGAGGCGCGCCGATTCTTGTGCAGGCAAGCATTGCTATCGGGAGTTCAGGAATCATTGGCATGTAAATAGTTATCCTGTCTCCCTTTTTAACCCCAAGTTTTTTCAGCACATTGGCAAACTTGTTGACTTCCCTGTAGAGGTCCCAGTAGGTCAGAACCTTTTCATCGCCGGGTTCTCCCTCCCATATTATTGCCGCCTTTGTTTTTTTGGGAGTGTTGATATGGCGGTCAAGACAATTGTATGAGACATTGATTTTTCCGTTAACAAACCACTTTGCCCACGGAGGATTCCACTCAAGGATTTTATCCCATTTTTTAAACCAGTGAAGTTCTCCTGCTATCTTTTCCCAAAATGCCTCAGAGTTTTTCCCTTCTTCGTAGACTTTCTTTTTTGCAATAGCATTCTTCTTGAATTCCTTTGAAGGTTTAAATTTTCTGGTTTCAACAAGAAGAGCTTCTATTGGTTTTTGACTCATACAGTCCTCCTTTAAAATAAAATATTAAATATTAAAAATAAAAATGTTGTATGATTTTCACTCGCCATAGATTATGAGGGTTTTTTGTTTGTAGAGTTCAAAAAGAGGGGTTCCAATATTAAGAATGCGTATATCCATATGATAAACTTGTGTCATTCCTGCTTCCTTCATGACTTCATTAATTTTGTCCATATCCCACTCTGCTGTTATTCCAAGACCGCTAAATGGTTCACGAAATCTATGTATTTTAATCTGGCATTTTTTAGAGCCAACCGGTGTGTTGTTATAATTTGTATCATAGGGGATGGTTACGTACTTAAAGATTCTCCCTCCGTTATTAAAAAAGAATCCGCATCCATTCAATAACAATGTGACTAATAATAAAAAGAATAAAAAGTAATATTTTCTAGTCGCCATATACTATTGTTGTTCTTATTGCAAACAGACCGCTTAAAAATACTAAATCTTTATAATCAGCATGCCTTATTATTTTAAGACCGCCGTTGTCTGCAGCAGCTTTTGAACCAGCGTTGCCAAAGGCGAAGAACCATAAAATTACATAGGCGGAAGCTTTTCCCTGTTTTGTTCCAAGCTCTGTCTTGCTGAAATCTATATCAAGCGGTTGCTGAACGTAGTAAAAACATCCCGAAAGAATGAAAGTTAAAAGGCTTAGAAAGATTACTGCATTAAACAAATTTTTTTTCATTAAATTACCTTTCTCTTTTAAAATGAAACTTGCAAATACTTTATTTCTTTTGATGAAAAGTCAAGAAAAAATTTTTATATAATGTTTGACTATGCAGGGGAAACGGCATAAATTAGAAAAAGAAAAAATAAATATTTATAAATGGCAAGTAAAATATTTTTTTAATTGTTTGTTTAAATTTTTTAAGGAGGTTGTTGCATGGAAAAAACCAGAGAAGAGATTGAAAAGGAGATAACAAATTTTCTTGACGGAGGAGGATACTGCGCGCTTGGGACGTGCAAGGATAATATTCCAAGGGTTACACCTGTTTCTTTTGAAAGCGAGGGTATGAATTTGTGGATAGTTGGAGACCCGGGCGGGAAAATTGAAAATATCAAGGCAAACCCGATGGTTTCAGCCGGTGTTTATTCAAGGATTGAAGATGACAAGGATAATATAAGCCTTCAGATATTCGGGAAAGCAGAACTTGTTACATACGACTCGAATCAGAATGAGTTTATGGACAGGGCAAAGAAAAGGGGAATGATTGATAGGCTTGAATCAAGGAGAAATAAGCAGACAGGACTTGTATATTCTCCGTTCCTTAAAAAAGAGCTTCCAATGGAGGATATTCTGAGAAGGATTGCATTCATAAAAATTATTCCTGACGAGGTTGTATATCTTCATATTAAAACTCAGGGAGGAGGAACGTACAAGGCGAAATGGAAAAGGCAGTAAGAGAGTAAGGGTTTAGAAATGGGAATTAATTATTAGCATCTTTTTGAAAAAGAAATTGGAACTTCCTGCGGCAAGCTTCAGGAAATTTTCGAAAAGTAGGGGCGTTAAATTTAACGCCCCTACTTAACGCAGGCTACCTGTCCCTGCCTGCGGTAGGCAGGTGCCGACAGGCAGGAAGTCTGCGGCTACCTGCAAGGAATTTGGATAATCAAAAATGGAAGAGCATAGAATGAGAAGACCAAGTCTCGGAGGGGACCCCGGTGCATGGAAGGGGAAGGAAGTTTCACAATATGACACGATGCAGAACATTGTCATTCCTAAAAAGGATGAAATGCTTGATGTGATTGTGTCTATGATTCCTTTTAAAAGCGACAAACCCCTTAAGATAATGGAAATAGGCTCAGGACTTGGCGCGCTTACCCAGAGATTGTTGGGCAAATATCCTAAGGCAGGTTTTTTATGTCTTGATGGTTCAGAGGAGATGATTAGAAATGGAGGAGAACGGCTCAGGAATTTTCAGGAAAGGATCAGATTCCAGCTGATAAATTTTAACAACCCAAAATGGATAAATGGGATTGAAGGGAAACTTGATCTTGTTTGTTCCTCACTCACGCTTCACTACCTTGCAACAAGGAGAAGAAAGGAATTTTTCAAAGAGGTTTCCGGAATCTTGAAGAAGAATGGTATGTTAATATATTCCTGCGCTGTAAGGGCTAATTCTCCGTTTGTTCAGAAAATTTTTGTAAAAGTTCACAGGCAATACTTGCTGGATAAAATTTTTGAAGTCATGGGTATGAGACTGACTGATAAGGAATTGGATGAAAAATTTAAAAAGAGAAGAGATAAGATGGGAATTAACCCAATGACTCCTGAAAACCATCTTGAATACATGAGAAAAGCTAAATTTTCAAAGGCAGAATTTATCTGGAAGCACAGGCATTATGCGATTTTTATGGGAGTGAAATAATTAACTAATAACTTATAACCAGCGACTAATAACAAAAATTAAAAATGGGGTAGCCGCAGGCTTCCTGCCTGTCGGCACCTGCCTGCCGCAGGCAGGGACAGGTAGCCTGCGTTTTTTAGCATGAAAAAATTTGGGAAAAACAAAATGAGAGGTTCATTTCGTTAACAATTGATTAGTAGGTCAGGCGTCTCGCCTGACTATTTTCTTTCGCTGAAATGACATAAAGAAACATATAACATCATATTCACGGTTGAAGCAGAACCTTCAGCGAATTCCTGCTGTTTGCAAGCCTGAATCCTTCTTCCCATTCACTTAAAGGGAGAATATCAGAGATAATTGGTTTAAGGTTGAGTTTTCCTGTTTCAAGAAGCCTTAAAGTCTTAATCCACGCAATAGTCGGGTCGCCCCTGCAGCCAAGCAGGTCTATCTGCTTCACCATTATTTTTTTTGAGGCATCAATTTCTACAGCATGATATCCTGCTCCTGCCAAGACCACCCTGCCGCAGGTTTTTACTATATCAAGAGCCTGATTGACTGCTTTCCCAGAGCCTGCAATCTCTACAACAACATCAAATCCTTCAAAATTTGTTATATCCTTTGTTCTCTGAAAAAGGTCTTCCTCGTCTACATTTATGGTAAAATCTGCTCCGAGAGTTTTTGCAATCTCAAGCCTTTTTTCATCAGCCTTAAGTCCTGTTACTACAACTGGCCAGGCACCTGACAGTTTTGCAATCTGCAACAAGCACAGACCTATTGGTCCCGGTCCAAGTATTGCCACTGATTCGCCTGTCTTAACCTTTGCTCTCAGTTCAAGGGCGTTTATTGCTATTGCGAGAGGCTGACAGAGGGCTGCTTCTTCGAATGAGGTTTTATCAGGAATCTTGTGAACATTCTTTGCAGGAAGCGGAAGATATTTTGAAAATGCTCCCTGATAGAGCATAAAAGAACTGGCAAATTTGCAGAGGTTATTTCTTCCGCTTAAGCAGAGCGGGCAGATGCCGCAGGAATCAATTGAGACTTCTGCAACGACTCTGTCTCCCTTGTTGATTCCGCTTGCCTTTTCTCCTGCTTCAATTACAACTCCGGAGAGTTCGTGCCCAAGCCCAACCTGTTTTACATTTAATATACTTTTTGGAAATCCGTCTCTCCATATGTTCAACTCAGTTCCACAGATTCCGCAGAGTTTCACTTCAACTATGACATCTTCAGGCGAATAGACGGTCTTTCCAATTACAGGCTCTGGAATTTCTTCAAGCAAAAAGCTTGAGTCTTCTATATGGCAAACAAGTGATTGCATATCAAATCCCTATTTTTTAAAATACTGTATTTGGTGAGTGAGCTAATGTCAATTGTCAAAGCATAGGGCATTAAAAAATCCAAATGACAAAGCCCAAAGTTCAAATGAAATCCAAATCCCAAATGACTAAAACTTTTGGTATTTGGGTTTAAGAATTTGAACTTAAAAGCTTTTTGAAGTAACGTTTGGCTAAGATGTTTTCCTGATTCTGCACAAAAGTGATTTGAGGCTTGGGAATCCTGAAACAGGATCTCTTGCGTCAATATCAGTGAGAAGGTTAACATTTGCTTCTTTCCAGCCATGCGTGATGTGAGCAACACCCTTTTTAATTTTTTCAGTTAGCCTGACTCTGATTTTTATACTCCCCCTTAGAGATTCAACCAAAACAGTTTCACCGTCAGAAACATTTAACTTGCCGGCAGTTTCAGAATTAATCTCTACAAATGGTTCAGGATAAAGTTCAAGAAGTTCGGGGATATTTCTCATTTGAGAGTGTGTAAGGGATGGAATCCTTCCGCCTGAGGTAAGTATTATTGGATAATCTTTTGCAATGTCAGGACTGCTTACTGGTGATTCAAAGGGTTCTGTGTATGCTGGAATTGAATTATAGCCTGTTGCTTTTAAGATTTCAGATGAAAGCTCAATCTTTCCTGTTTTTGTAGGAAACCCTTTTTCTCTGATTATTCCGGGGATTGCCTGTGCAGACTTAAAACCGAATGGATTTTCATCAATCTGTCTGTAATTCAGATTTAGAGGTTTTAATAGAAAATTTATAGCATTTTCTTCATCATCCCATAAATCCTCGGTATTAAGGTTAAGCCGTTTTATTAATTCATGATAAAACTTCCAGTCGGGAAGGCTTTCTCCGACCTGAATGAATTTGAGTTGAAGTGTTGGAGGATTGTTTGTGTTGAGTTCAACCCTTTCAAGAAAGCTTGAGGCAGGAAGAACTATGTGAGCGCATTTTGCAGTATTTGTCATAAAGGTATCCATAACTACAAGGAATTCAAGTCCTCTCAGGAATTCTTCTGTTTTTTTGGAGTCAGGCCAGGTCATTGCAGGGTTTGCTCCGCTGAAAATCATGGCCCTTAACGGATACGGACTTTTTGTTTTTAAAACCTCTGGCATTACCATTGCCTGAGCCTGCCTGAAGAATTGCGTAAAGAGCGGATGTTCCTTTGTTCCAAATGGTTTTTTCTCCCCTGTAGGCTGGACGGGTCTTGGCTGGGCTGTCTGAGGGAAGTTTGAGAATATGTTTCCTCCTGCGACATCAAGGTTGCCGGTTACAGCAAGAAGGCAAACAACAGCCCTTACATTCTGGATGCTGTTTGTGTGCTGTTCAAGGGCGCTTCCCTGGTCAATTGATGCAGGGGATATATTTGCAAAATATCTTGCAACTCTGATAATCTCTTCAGGAGGAATAGTTGTTATTTTAGAAACTTTTTCTGGTGTATAGATAGAGGCTTCTTTTTTAAGTTCTTCAAAACCGCTCGTGTATTTTTCAACATATTTTTTGTTGTAAAGCTCTTCAGCAATAATCACATTAAGCATACACATTGCAAGTGCGCCATCTGTTCCGGGTCTTGGCTGCAGAAAAATATCAGCAAGCCTTGCTGATTGTGTCTGTCGTGGGTCAATAACAATGATTTTGCATCCGCGGTTTTTTGCGTTAAAGAGTTTAATCCTTGTACGGACACTGCTTGCAACAGGGTTTGTTCCCCAAAGGATTATACACTTTGTGTTCTCATAATCAGGAGATGCCCATCCGCCATATGTGAGAATGTTAGCCTGGACTTTTGATATGTTGCACAAGGAGCCAGTGCAACAAAGATTATTTGTGCCATAGAGGTTACAGAAGAACTTCATATGGTACATGGCAAGACCCTGAAAGGTTATTGGGTCGCCAAAATAGACTGCAAGGCTTTCAGGACCTGATTCATCCTTTATTTTTTTCAGATTGCCACAAATAATATCCAGTGCTTCATCCCATAAGATTTTTTTAAAATTTGAACCGTCTCGTTTAAGTGGTGAGGTAAGTCTGTCAGGTGAAAGGGCAATTTCTCTGGAATATATTCCTTTTACACAAAGTTCACCTTTTGTAAAAGGGTGTTCAGGAGCGCCTTTTACCTTTTTTATTTTTCCATCCTCCATTTCAACAAGCATGCCACAGCTATCAAAGCAGAGGTTACAGATTGTAGAAAAAGTTCCGTTTTTTGTTTTTTTCATAGGATATCCTTAAGAAGTATTGGTTGGCTTTGTACATGCCCAATGAGAACTCAAAACATTGAAACTCATTACGCAGGCTAAAGCCTGCGGCTACTAAATACTCTTCACTATCCACGGATGATTACCTATATTGCCTTTTTCAAAAGCTTCTGCATTACGTCTTTTCTAAGGGTTGGCATGTTTTTAACCCGGACTGCTATTACAGACGGACCATTTTCTCTCAGAGCTTTGAAAAGAATATCTTCAAGCTCATTTTCATTTCTTATTAAAAATCCCTTTGCTCCAAAACCTTCTGCAAGTTTTAAAAAGTCGATTGGTTTCCAGTCAACTGCAGTGCTTTTTCCCTGAAGCATATTTTTTTCAAGTTCTTTTATTGAGCCGTAACCATCATTAACCATTATAATCTGGTATAGATTTTTAAGGCTGTAATCCGTACAGGAGGCTATTTCCTGACAGTTAAAAAGAAAGGCACCATCACCAGAAAGGCTTATAATTTTTTTCTGCGGGTTTGCAACTGCTGCTCCAATTCCTGCAGGAAATGCAAAACCAAGGCATCCAAAAGAACGGATGCAGGCAAAGGAATAGGGTTTCAGGATTTTTGGAAAAAGATATGTGGATGGAATCCATACAGAATCAGAAAGGAATATGAAATCCTTTCCTCTTAAAATTTCAGAAAGTTTTTTGAATAGCGCCGGTGGTGAGATTAATCCGTTGTCAGATTTTGATGCTTGCTCATAATAATTTCTATAGTCAATCAGGGCTGAGCTGAATTTTTCCATTATCCTGTTTTTTTTGGGGACAATCTTTTTCTTGTCAATTTCTTTCAAAAGCTCAGCAAGAAACTCCCTACAGTCAGACTTAATGTTCAGGGTAACTTTGTATTTGCTCTTTTTTTCAGGGCTGGCATCAACCCTCACTATTGTCTTGGGAAGGTTAAGGGTTTCCATTTTTGTATTAACAGGATTAAGCCTTGCACCAATTACTAAGGCTAAATCGGCTTCAGTGAGGTATTCAAATGAAAAATCAAAACTTGGCGAGGCAATTGAAAGAGGATGGCTTTCAGGTATTGCGCCCTTGCCGCCCAAAGTTGTCATTACAGGTATCTGAAGTTTTTCTGCAAGTTTCTGAAGTTCAGAGGTTGCCTCTGCTCTTAAAACCCCGCTTCCTGCAAATATTATTGGGCTTTTCGATTTTTCAAGAAGCTCTGCTACTTTCCTGAGTTTCACCTTATCAACTTTTGGTTTCCGGTTTCTAACTACTGGCTTCTGGCTTATGTTTCCTGCTTTTATTTCTTCTTTCAGCAGGTGTGCTGGAATATTTATATATACTGGTCCCGGTTTTCCATCCTTTGAATACAAAATTGCCTTTTGTATTGCCGGGATAACTTCAACCGCCTTTTGAGGGTTTAAAATGAGCTTTGTAACAGGTTTCAGCATAGTGAATGAATCAAGCTCGTGAAAGGCTTCGCTTCCGAGATTTTTTCTTGGGTGGTCTGCTGTTATGATTACCATTGGTACTGACTGGTAATAGGCTTCAGCAATTGCTGAGACAAGATTTGTAACTCCCGGACCGGGCATTACCATTACCACGCCGGGTTTATTTGTTGTCAGCGCATAGCCCATTGCAGCAAAACCTGCACCTTGTTCATGGCGAAGAAGAATATGTTTGATAGATGAACTGTTGTTTATGATTGCGCCGTAAACAGGAATAATTTGAGAACCGGGGAGCCCGAAGATTGTATCAATTTTTTCAGAGATAAGAGTATTGACTATAGCTTCGGAGATGTTCATTGATGATGCCTTTCTGTTTTGGAATAGTAGATGGTATAAATAGAAATATTAAATCTAAAATTTATATAGTATTGTTACAATTAATATTGTTTATGTATATTCATTTTATTAAAAAATCAACATCAAAAATCCCTTTACAAGTATTAAAATAAAAGCTAATTAAAAAAAATATTATGAAATTGATAAATCAATAAGGAGTTTTGAAATGAAAAATGGAAAAGTAGGAATAGTCCTTGCTGCGCACGGCGACGTGCCATTTGATTATATTGAAGAGAACAGGGAGTTTTTCGAGGGTGTTGAGGAGCATATGTATCATCTGTCAGATATTGTAAAGGACATTCCAAGGACAAAAGAAACTGACCCATACAAATTTGAAGCTGAGGATTTGATAGATATAATAAAACAAAAAACTGGATATCAGGTTGTTGAAGCAGGATATATGAATTTCTGTTCTCCTACAATTGAAGACTGCATAAAGAGAATGATTGCCAATGGTGCAAAGAAAATAGTTGTGGTTCCAAAATTTTTAGACAAAAACGGTCATTCACTCCGCGATCTACCAAAAATTATAAGTAAAATGAAAGAGGAACATCATGGTGTTGAAATAGTTTATACTACTCCGGAACTTGACAGAGAGATTCAGGAAAAAGTTGCAGAATTGATTATTAAAAGACTAAAAAATGTAATTTGAAAATAAGAAAGATTTTCTATTCCCTTGCCAGCAAGTTATAAAGCATTGTTTGGTTTTAAAATAAACAAAAAGAGTTAGCTGATTGCTGAACATAACCAATAGCGCCCAAGAAGATATAGTGGAAAAAGAGAAATTTAAAAAAACTTACATCATATTTTTATTATCCTTTTTATTTTTCTAAGATTAGACTATTTAACTATTTCTATGGAAGAAACGGATTATGGACTGTCGTTAGAGGAAAGATGGAATGGAACTATAACTCTTGAGATAATGAATGGTCTTAAAATGCCATCCCAAAAAGACTGTTTGAAAAACCTGTTTCTGATGGCCCTAAAAAAGGAGAAGTTGCAGTTCTTGAGCCAATTCTCGAAGAATACTACATACTCAGAGGATAGGATAAAAACGGATTACCAACTCAGGACAAGCTTAAGGAGCTTGGGATAAAATGAGGAAACTATGAATTTTCATAATAGGGAAGAAAATTTAATAAAGTCAATTTCTGTTTTACTCCTTACTTTTGTGGTATATAGAAATGCGTGGTTGTGTGATGACGCTTATATAACTTTCAGAACGGTTTATAACTTTGTAAATGGATATGGATTAACCTGGAATATAGCTGAAAGGGTACAGGTCTATACTAACCCGCTATGGATGTTCCTTATTTCAGGTTTTTACTTTATAACAAATGAAATTTATTATACAAGTATAATTCTTTCTATAACAATTACCTTTGTAACCGCATTTCTGATTGCATTCAAAATAGCTCCGACCACAAGTACTGCTGTAGTCAGTCTTATTACTTTAACCTTTTCAAAAGCATTTATAGATTACTCAACTTCAGGGCTTGAAAACCCACTGACATTTTTTCTTTTATCTTTATATCTCTTTGTCTATTTTAAGCATGAAATCAGCTGCAAAGTAATTTTTTTCCTATCTCTCATAGCTGCTTTTGGAGTCCTTGACAGAATTGATACAGTTCTCTTATTTATACCATCACTCGCATATGCACTTATTAAGTTAAAAAAAAAGAAAGGAATACTTGCATCACTTGCCGGGCTTATTCCCTTCATTTTGTGGGAATGTTTCTCTCTTCTTTATTATGGTTTTTTAATACCAAACACTGCTTATGCCAAGCTGAATACCGGCATTAACTGGCAACTTCTCGGGAAACAGGGACTTTTTTATATTGCAAACTCTCTTAAAATTGATCCATTAACGGTTACAGTGATTATTTTTTCTATAATAGTCACAATCCTGTCAAAAGACAGAAAGGTCATTTCAGCAACAGCAGGTGTCATCCTTTATCTTCTATATGTAATTAGAGTCGGTGGGGATTTTATGAGTAGCAGGTTTCTGGTAGCTCCTTTTTTATTTTCAGTTATTATTCTTTCCCAAAGTCGTTTAATTATAAACAAATTAATCTGGCTACCTACTCTGATTTCAGTGCTTCTAATAGGTTTCCTGTCTCCATACCCTCCTATTCTAAACACAGCATCCTACGGAAAAGATAAAAACCTTTCTGATATCAGAGATAGACATGGAGTTACAGATGAACGTGCTTTTTATTATCAAAACACCGGACTTTTAACAGATAGTCCCCACAAAAGAGCCAGACAATGGTGGAAGTTAAAGAATACTCCGGTTCTGACTTCCGCATCTGATAAAAACGGAGGACAAGAAATGAACCAAAAAGTTGAAAAAAGATGGTTAATCGGAATGCATGGTTTTTACGGTGGACCAGAAGTATATATAGTTGATATGTTCTGCCTTGCAGACCCTCTTAGGGCAAGGCTTCCTTCAAGAAAAGATAAACCATGGATGATCGGCCATTTCGAGCGCATAATACCGGATGGATACCTTGAATCACTGGCTTGCGGACAAAATAAAATTAAAGACAAAAAACTTGCTGCCTACTATGATAAACTTTGTATAATTACTCGTGGTAAGCTTTTCAGCATTAACAGACTTATAGAGATATGGAAAATGAATACTGGCTACTATGATAATTATTTAAGCTTATACGAACGGTAGAAAAGACAATTCATTTGGAGTTACCTGCTAGTTCAGATTTCCCCGGTTTGAAACAATCATAATTATTTTAGAAATATACCATAATTGTATAATCTTGTTCTTAAAAGTTTTTAACCGGAAATCTTTTGAGTTATAGAATAAATACTGTACAAAGTTTCCAATTGAAATAATCAATCAATACTATTTTTTTAGGTATGTATATGAATCCTGGTCGTATTCTGAAACCAGTAACTGGCCAAAATACGTTTGGATTATCAGAAACTCTTCTTTGCCTTTTATAATATTTCTCAATTATTTCTGAGTACCAAGGTGTTTCTCTGTCAATGACTATAGCGCTAAATTTTTTCTCTTGTATAGCATGAATTATCTCATCTCCCAATCTAATTTTTGCTTGGCCTTTGCTCATAAACCAAACATCATCAATTGGCGTTAGGTGTGCATAACTTTTTTTGCCAGCCAAAGTTGAGAAATGTCCATGTTGTAGTATAGAAATATCTCCTTTTATAAAAAAATAATTGACATATAAACCATATCTACATATATCGTTATCACTTTAGAAATAAGTATAAAAGTAAATATTAAGATTTCTCATGAAAAGAGTACTCAATCGCCATATCAAAATTGCGTTAATCTTGGTCGCTTCCTGGTTTGGATCGTGTCTCTGCTTCGAGACAGGGGGAAAGTATCTCATCAAGAGCGCCTACTGCAAAACCTTTCCTATAAGCGGCTTGAAACAAATCTTTTCCGGCCTCAACATGCATTCACAAGTGGACTATATTACATACGCAGATCAGTTGTTTTTCCAATATTCAAAGTGGGTCCTTTTTCTTTCTTTGACAATTGTGCTCGTTTCATTCATAGTTTACATGGCAATTTTCTTTGGTATTTTCAAAGAACTGACCCTTTCTATCTGTACGACAATACTGTTTCTCCTCTTGTTGGAGGTCTTTTTCCGCTTGTTTAGCATCAGTGGATATCACCTGCCAAGAACAAGACAATGGTCACATGCATTACTCTCTAAATCTGAACGACTTCCCTGCGTTTCGATACAGTTCAAACCGTATTCCACATTTCGTTTCCAATATGACAACAATCCCCGAGGATACTTCGATAAGGATAATGGCATTACTTACCGTTTGAATAATTACGGCTTTCGTGACCACGACTATAATCAGGAAAAACCTGAAGGAGTCAAACGTATCATAGTACTAGGCGACTCGTTCGCTTTTGGAGAAGGGGTCAGGCAGGAACATACCTTTTGCAACCGGCTTGAGCAGTTGTTGTCTAAAGTAGGCTTCTCAGTTGAGGTATTAAACTTCTCAGTAAGTGGTTGGGGTACGCGTGCCGAAATTTGTTATCTCAAGAATATGGCTATGAAGTTCTCTCCGGATCTTATTCTCGTAGCATATGTCCTTAACGATGCTGACTACGCAGGAAAGTTGGATGTATGGGAAGAATTCATACGGCAGTACGAAAAAAGCTCCCTTCGGTTTTCATATCTTTTCAGCTACACCTACGCCAAGACAGCTCAACGGCTATATGTAAAAAGCTATGTCGAAAATATGACGAATTTTTCAATAAAAGAGACATACAAATGGACGTTTTCATTTAGGCAACTCGACCAAGGCAAGAAGCTTGCAGACTCTCACGGAGTTCAATTTGCTGTGATAATTTTGCCGTTTATGTACGATCTAACACATAGTCATCCCTTTCTTCCGATTCACCACATGATTGAGGAACACTGTAAGCAAAGCAATATACCTGTGTATGACCTCCTCCCTGTTTTCATAGGTCATGACTACGTGCAGTTGTGGGTTCATTCAAGCGATCCACATCCAAATGAGAAAGGCCACAAAATCATTGCTAAAGCACTCGCTGATTTTGTGATCACCAAAAAGCTGTTAGAAAGTCCTAAGAATGATTGAAAGGATAATCCTAACAATTCGCTTAAGTTGACCAAAAACGGAGCAACGAAGTTGGTTACTGAATAACAGTGCTTGGTGTCTGTTTGTCCCTTGCTTAACAGACAATAGAAAATTCTCATTTACAAAAGTTAAGGTAGGTTCAATAATCTAACGCAACACTTTGGTATCATAGAGGGTAGCCAAAGGAGGCGTTTAGATTATGAGAATAAAATCGTATAAGCGGCTTAGCGCGGAAGAACGGGAAGAAATCAGTCGTTGTTTGGCAAACGGGGAATCGTTTCAAGATATTGCGAGGCTGCTCGGCAGGGCCGTTTCGACGATAACGTGGGAAGTGTGTAGCGCAGGGGCAAATCGTTGGACATACCGTGCAGGATCTGCTCAACGGCAGGCCGAGAAAAGTATTAAACTGGGAAACACCGTTTGAAGTATTGGGAAGAAGTGTTGCGTTAAAATCTTGAATCCAAGTAAGTTAGAAAATGGCATGAACTCCTGTAATAATAAGATTTACTGCAAAGAAAAGAATAAGAGAAAAACTAAACCCTATTATCGAAATAATAGCACTCCTTGTTCCCACCCATCCATAATTAAGACGTAAATGGAGAAAGGTTGCATAAATAAGCCATGTAAGCAGCATGCCTGTATCTTTTGAGGACCAATCCCAGTATGTTCCATATAAATAATAAGACCAATATGCTCCTGAAAACATCCCTATAGTCCAAAAAGAAAATCCAAACGCAATCACCTTATAATTTACTAAATCTAATTCCTTAACATTTGGTAAACGAGATAAAAAAGATTCTTCCTCTTTTCCTTCCTTCTTCTCTACCCTTATCTTAAACAAAGATATAATACTTATAGTGAAAGCAATAGTAAAGGCAGCATATCCCAAAAAACATGTTATCGCATGGGCATACAACCAATAGCTCTGTAGTTGTGGGATTATCGGTTTGATCTCATCTGATAAAAAAGTGCTATAAACAAGGGCTATTATGGATAAAGGAATAACAAAGGCTCCTAAAACTTTATATTTATATATATATTCAACACCTATATATATAAGTACAACGAGCCATGAGAACAAAATAATAGCCTCAAAAAGACTAGTTAAAGGAATGTGTCCGAAACCTAAATCATATGATTCTTTCCATCTCAATACAATCCCGACTGTATGGCAGAGGAATGTCGAAACAATTATTCTTGTTGCAAATTTGCCTAAATTTTCCTTATTCAGAAAAAGATAAAATATGTAGGTAAGGGTTGCAGCAACATAGAGTATAAGAGAGATTTCAAAAAACCTTGTGCTTAACATGTTAAACTCCTTTTTAAATCTGATACTAACTCCTTCATTTCTATCTCAAAAGAAATTTTATTTTTGCTTGTTGTTCCACCCACACTCACGCCTTGAGAGTCAAGTTTTACCCATACCCTTTTATGTGGAACAAAGAATGCTATGAAAATTCCTATTGTCATAATCCCAAACCCTATCCAAATCAAACCAATACCAGGAGCATAGACTGCTCTAATATTTGCTGCAGGACTCTTATCCGCTAAGGCTATTAATCTAAATTTATACTCACTTTTCTCAAAGGGATGCAAATCAGTATTATTTTTAAAAAGCCATGTAGTATAGACTTTCTCTCCATCTATAATCTCAAGTTGCACAGCCGGCTTATTTGGTTTTTCAGAACGAAAAACCACTTCTTTCCCACGCAACACAAAATCAGGAATAATCCTCTTTAACCTTGCTTTGACGCCCTTTGAAACTTGAAATTCTTCACCCACGTTGAGAATAAAGCGTTTTATCTCATTCTCGCTTCGGTACTTAGATAAAACATCGATAACTGCATTATTACTTTCCATATTCCCTATTGTACCAGCACATCTTGTGCCAAAACGGGCTTGTAAAAAAGTAATACCATTATAAGTTAAAGCTTCATTAGCTTTTATTGTCTTGGATAATACTTTCTTTCCTTCTTTAATTACTGATAATTCGGTATACACTTCCTCAAGGGTTGCATTATCGTAATATGTAATATAATTTTTTTCGCATTTGATAGCGAATCCAAATGGGTTATATTTGTAATTAATTATGTCCTTCAAGCCATAGCTTAGTTTACCTTCTGAAAGCTGACAAACTCCTTTGAATCCCCATTCAGAATTTATTATAGCACCCAATAATATAAGAAAAACACTTATATGGGTTATCAATACTCCGAGTCTTCCCAATTTCCCTTTTTCAAAGAGGAGAAATATTTCCTCACCATCCATTATCTTTTTAAGAGAATAGAACTTATTTTTTAAATTGTAAATCAACTTATCCTTCAATTCATAAATAGAACAATTGACTTCAAAATTTTTCAGATAATTCATTCTGATATCTGTCTCAACAAATTTAATTTTAGGTTCTATAAAATATTTCAAAATTGGAGGAAGAATCTTAATGGTACAAAGGAAGAGATTTATGGAGAAAAAAAATAGTAAAGTTGTAAATACCTTAGAATGATATATATCAGTTAATCCAAACCTATTTAAGATTTTATATGCTTTCTCCCCATAGGATAAGACCTCATTCATTGAGCGAGGTTCTGGGATAAGATGAAAAAATTTTAAGAAAATAACACTTTTGCTAAGGTTTAAAATGATTTTATCATAATTTTCACTACCTTCTTGTTGGACAATTAGTCCAACCATAGAAAACAAGATTAGAATAGCAAATATATATATAGCAAACTTAACAGAACCTAAAAAATTTATTGTTTTTCCCAAAAGCCCATATTTTTGTTTTTTCTTCATTACATAATTTCTATATAAAGTGTTTATAAAATCAGTAAATTACTACCGACCTTGTCGGCGGTTTTAGAGATAAATAAATAGTATATTACATTTGAAATAATCCCACATTCAACCTCGAAGTGCAACAAATAAGGAAGCGACCTCAATTGGTATTTTAAACCCCAGGCATTTCCTGGGGCGGTTGTTTATCAGCGACTCTATCTGAGATATCTGCTCTTCACTGATATTACTGCAATCAGTACCTTTAGGCAAGTACCATCTTATCAGACCGTTTATATGCTCATTTGTACCACGCTCCCATGATGCATACGGATGGGCAAAGAAACACTTAATCAAGGCTTGATGTTATTTCCTGATGTTGGGCATTTTCTGTCCCATTATCCATAGTGAGCGTTCTTCTTCCTTTTGAAGGGAATACCTCTAAGCGTCTAACAACTGCATCCTTTGTTTCTATTGCGCCCTTACGGTCTAACTTGGTAAGCATAAGCAGATGGCTCTTCCTCTCTGTAAGGCTGTTTAATGCTGCCAAACTCTTCCTGGATACAAAAGACTGTCGCCTTCCCAGTGTCCAAACTCCTGACGTGCCTCTACTGACTTTGGCCTCTCGTCTACCTGTCTGCGTGCGGACACGCACAGGCAGGTAAGTATTTCTTGTATTCCGGAGAAGAGTTCCGCTCTAACTCCCGTGAGATAGTGCTCTTGTCCCTGCCGGGGGCTTTAGCTATCTCACTAACTTTCTTCCCTTCCCAGAGCATCTGGGTGATTTGATCTCTCTCGGCCAGGTTTAAATGAACATAGTTTTTTCCCATAACCACTTAGTATAGCATCCTTTCTGCTTTCCCAAGTGGTGCACTTCATTGTTGAACCGGCGAATATAAAATTGTTTCTGATGACAAAATATACCTTAGTAACTTAGATGCATATTTTAATATATTTGATTTCATTTCCCTGTAAGAACTAATTACTTATCTTTTTAGCAATGTTCATTTTTTAAACCCAATCGCGAAATAAATAGCGATTGTTCTGGCTTGATAAGACAAACCAACATTACCAGTCCAACAACTCGATGATAACTAAATGGAAAAACATCAAATGTCGGTAAAACATAAATTAAAAACATACTTGTTCCAACCTGCCATGGTTTATCTCGCCCCATTATACTGATACTCCAAATGGCGATTGGCAAACTTATAATATAATGATGTTCCCACACCATTGGAGACAGAAGAAGCATAATACCAATACCATCTAAAACATGACCACAGATTCTATAAAAATCAGCCTTGTCATTAATTGACAACTTATCTTGATTCACTATACCATGAAACATCCTTTCTCGGAGAATAAAGCGAATTCCAAACCAGACAATTACAAAAAATGATTCTATGAATACCATAATCTGCGCTACTAATTGTTTTGATGTATATTTAAGATTAAGTTTCAGAAAATAGGAGATAAGAGAGACTATATTGTACGAAAAACTATGAAGGCTATTATTTCTGAATGAAGCATCTTTAGGAAAAGAAGAAGTAAAAAAAACAAGAAAATCACTCCATAATTGCCAATTCTGTCCCCAACGGGTTTGAATTAGTAAGATGAAGCAGGCTCCAATAATAGTCCATAATAGAACAATCCGTTTTTTTGCAAAAAATAATACTATTCCAATAAGTAATGGATAAAGTTTGATATGGGTTCCTATCGCTAAAGCTAATCCACTAACAATTGGATATTCTGGCAAACATAAGACAGCTATTAGTATTGATGTTAGGACATATAGATTTACTTGGTTAAAGCTTAAAGTTCTAATAAGAGAATTATTAAAAAGGAATAGCGTGGTAACTATAATGAGGGATTGTAAGCTTGTTAAATTTACTTTACATGCAAAACGATAGCAAAGAAAATAAGATAAAATCACAAGAAAAAACTGCATGCACTGGAATAAATAAAAAACAAATTGCCAGGATGTGTATTCTAACTTCTGATGATTTAAATTTAAAAATAATATTCCCGAACGAAATAGTTTGAAGGTTAATGCCATGATTTGGGCAGTGAAAGGAGGATAAAAGTAATTTGTGTTTTCGTAAAGATTGCTTTTAGCGATTACAGCCTTTGCTGCTTGTTCGTAGCGTTCATAATCCCGAGATTTATTCGAGTGTTCGACAACTTGGATAAGAAAGAAGAAACACACTAAAACAGGGAGAACAATCTCTATTGCTTTTTCAAGTGATAGGACAGGTTGTTTTCTTAATTTTGTATATACAATAACCAGTGTTACAAGAGAACAGGAAAATCCAAACAGTTCAAAAATTCCGTAGTCAAATCCATAGGTAAATCCTATAATTGGTCTAAAGAACTTCCTGAGCACAAGTGGTAAGATTACTGCAAAGCCTACTAAGAACCCATAGTAGAATACATTAATGATATAGCTTTTGTAATCACTTTTTGTTGAACGCAGGTTATGTTCCATTATTTAAGTCCATTATTTTTAATACCCCAACAACAAGCATCATCCTATGCTTGGAGTGCTGCTATTTGCATGTATCTTTTGGAGGATTTTATCATTAAATGTATATTAGAGTTTTAAATAACCTGTTTAATTTCTTCATCCGCTTCTCTTTGAATGAGAGGTTTAATGTCTGATGGTAATTTATTTATAATATAATTAAATGATTCAGGATCGCCACCAAATCTCAGAGCTATCTGAGATCCTACCCCTTCATAACAAAACGCTCTATAATGAGGCGGAATTATTTTTAAAAAATCTGAACAATTTTTGAAATTGAAGCCATATTTCTCGGCAACTGATCGGCCAAGACCTTTGTAAAAACCGTCCTTGTTGAATCCAGCAATGCTATCTGAGATTTCTTTTATCATATGAACAAGTTGCTGATTTGTAAAACCAACAGATATAACATAATCTTCATAAAAAAAGATTGATTCACCAAGACCTTCGCAAAGAAATACTTTAGAACTTTCAGGAAAAAGTTTTACTAATTTATTAAACTTGGTGATATCGTAATCTGAAAACTTGAAAAGCAGATATCCTATCCCTTTGCAAACACCGGGTTTTTCATATTCTTTCAAACCATTTACAGTAGCAATAACTTCTTCAATATTTTTACTCTTTTTCAAGATATATCCTCCCATCAATGGATAGAATAATTTCTTGTGTTTTATATCAATAGCATCTACAATTTTAATTATATCTATATTAATTCCTGCTTCTTTTTCTAAAACCTTAGCCATGCCGAGAAAAGCATAGGATTGAATGTTTGGAGGAAGTTTATTTTCTATTCTATAGATTGATGGCTTCCATTGGTTATATACAGAGTTAGAACTGATTGAATAACCAATTCCTTCATAATAATAAGATCTATCTATTGGTTCAATTTTGCTTAATTTTTTTTGTAATATTTCGTGTTTTTCAAAATGCTTTTTAAAAATAAGACCTCTTCCACCGATTTCCCTGCCTAATGCATAATAATAGTAGTGTTTATAATCCTGATCTATTTTTTCTGCTGACTCTTTATATTTATTTAGATCATTTCTAAATCTTTTTTGAACCGATAGTCCCTGGGCTTCATAAGAAAAACCTTCAAGACTGAAAAAATTGAATTTCCCAAACTTTGAAACAGATATATTGCTGAAAAAACCTAATGTTATTAATGAGACGAGGGTTCCGTAGCCGAGAATTTTAATTATTATTTTTTTATCATCAGTTAATCGTGAAAGAAAAAGAGCAATTACTATGAAAAAAATATAGTAAAGAGGAGTTATATATCTATGCGAGTCATAAATACTTGGCTCGAAATTAAATGGTAAAGTTTCTTTAGAAGAAAGCAAATACATTAATGAAAAAAATATAAAATTTGCCACAAAGAAAATATCCTTCGATATTTCATTAGGATAGATTTTAATTTTTTTTAATAGACTCAAATATTTTATATTTTTTATAATTAGAAAGAGAAAAGATAGAAATAATATTAGGGAACAAAAAACGCGAATTATTATATTGAGGTATGGTGTCTTAATATAGGAAAAATAAAACAAAAAAGGAATATCATAAAACAAATATTTAAGTAGCTTTGTTTGTAAAGTATGCTGCCCCGCTACGCCGGTAGCTCTTAATTTAATAATGTCTAACCCCCTAAAAGAGTGAGTTGAATTGTAATATATCAAAGGAGTTAATCCTGACACAAGGGACACACAAAATATTATGAAATGCTTTTTTAAAAAAAATATTTTATCAAATAAGAACCAGAAAAAAATACATGTCAGTAAGGAATATATATATATATAAGCAAAAAATATAGAAAAAGCTGATATCGCTCCCAAAATAACTAACCAAATATAGGTTTTGTTTTTTTCTTCAGAGGATTCTTTTTGTTCATGGAAAAAAATCTCAAAAAAAATAAATGTAGTGACAATGGAGAAGAAAATTGATTCGCAGTGATTTCCTCTGGTTACTACGGATGAACCTGCATAATGAGGTGGAGGAAAAATAAAAAGGAGGGAAGCAAAACTTGCTGTTTTAAGACCAAAATGTTTATTCAAAAAAACAAAAACTAATATTAAGCTTCCCAAAGATAGTGTAAGAGCAACAAGTTTTAGCGCACCATACGAACTTCCAAAGACTAAGAAAAAAGGGACTGCAAAAATTCCAGAGATTAAAGTTCCTCCTGCGTATGGGTCCTGCAAATAATCAAATAGAGGCATTTTTAGTCCCATTAAAATCTCTCTTGCAACAGTACCGATATATAATTCATCATTAGTAATTCTAAAAGGATAAGAGTAGATTAATTGGAGTCTAGTCATAAGAAAAAGAATAGAGAATATAGAAAGTAAAATTTTATCCCTTGTCTTATGGTTTATTTTCGGACTATAAAAGTTCATAAATATTTCTTATAGTTAACTCATAACATTAACTTATTTGAAGTTAAATAATAAAATAAATAGATAAATGCAGTAAACTACCATCGACCTTGTAGGGGGCTTTAATCATACGGCAAGACTTCGGACATTTTCCTTAGTCTTGTCTAAGAACTAACTAAAACAATTTTTATCCCTTTGCAAGCAAACCATAAAGCATTCCTTTCTTTAAAGTAATCGCCCCATCAGGACATACTTCCTGACAGCAGTAACAGCGTATACAGGGATTGTAGTCAATTACTGCACCATTTCTACCAAGCGTTATGGCATTTGCAGGGCAGTTTTCAACGCAGGTATTGCACTTCGTGCATTTTTTAGGTTTCACAACAGGCTTTGCAGTTGTTCTGCTTCTGAATGTTTTTATTATAAACCTGAAAAGAGGGCTTGTTGAGACATCTGATTCAAGCACCCGAAAGTCTTTTATCAGGAATTTTTCTACCTTTTCACCGAGGATTTCAATATTTTCAGGATTTGCAATTCCTCTTCCCTGTTCTTCTGCAAGCTTGCAGGTGGTGAGGGAATAGGGACTTCTGCTGACAATCTGGCATGCAACAGAGTCAACTGCAACTCCATCAACTCCGGCAATTATTGCTCCTATTTTTCTTGGATTTCCGCTTCCTGGTCCATTGCCGTCCATACCAACAACTCCATCCATTATGTTTATGACAATTCTTGGTTTTATTAGTGTGTAGAGGTCAACAATCATCTGGCTGAATTCCTGCCTGTGAGGTACACGCATATGAAGCTGACCTTTTAACAACCCTGGGATACATCCAAAAAGGTTTTTAAGGCTTCCTGTAAGAAGTGCAAGACCGTGGGTTTTTAATTTTGGCAGGTTTATAATTACATCAACTTTTGACAATTCTCCTGTAATGGTGAATTTTTTAAAAGCGTGTGCATCAGGATTTGTTACATCTATCCGCGAAGAGTTGAAATGAAGAATCTGAATTCCTGTTTCATCAGCTACCTGTTTTATTCCGGCAGTAGTTAAAATTTTTATATATTTTTCGTAATTATTATTTCCTTCAGATGCGGGGCTATCGCCAATTATGGAGGTTGCGCCTGCCTCTTTCACCAGATTTATCATTCCCCTGACAATGGTTGGATGAGTTGTTACGGCTTTTTCGGGCTCTTTCCCTGAGAGAAGGTTTATTTTGAGAAGTACTTTCTGTCCGGGTTTGATGAATTTATTGATTCCGTCAAGAAGGTCAAAAGCCTTTTTTAATGAAGCGTCAACAAGGCTCTGATCATATTCCCTACACTCTACCAATGCTACAGAAGTTTTCATTTCTATTCACCACTTTTTTTATTAATAACTTTTTTCAGGGCTGTCAAGAATTTACGGTTTTCTTCAGGAGTTCCAACTGTTACCCTAAGACAGTTGTTCAACGATTGATTCCCTGTAAAACATCTTACAGCGATATCCTCTTTTATCAGTTTGTTATAGACCGTGGAATTATCGTTTTTTGTTTTAAAAAGAATAAAGTTTGCATCTGATGGATATGGCAGAATACCGTTATTTTTTTTCATTTCCATAAAGAGAAAGTCTCTTTCTGCTATTGTTGTTCTGATCTGTTTGTTTAAAAGGGAGAAATTATCGAGAAATATTTTTGCTGCTGCCTGAGTAAAACTGTTTAAGTTATAGGGGAGTCTTACTTTTTCAAGAGTCTCTATCACATCTCTGTTTGCCAGAGCCATTCCTATTCTCAAACTGCTCATTCCTATTTTTGAAAGAGTTTTGAGAATAATCAGGTTTTTATATTTTTTTATATGCGAGAGAAAACTTCTGTCAGAAAAATCAGAATAAGCCTCATCAATCACAACAATTGAGCTGGAGTCTTTAAGTATTTCAAATATAGCTTTGCCTGAAAAACATTTCCCTGTTGGGTTATTTGGATAACTTAGAAATATAATTTTGGTGCCTTTAGCGGACAGTTTCTTCTTAAAAGCCCTGATATCAATATCAAATTCTTTTGTTAATGGAATTTCAACAGGTTTTTGTCCATGGCTTATTGAAATTATTTTATACATTGCAAATGTTGGAACCGGGAAGAGCACTTTCCCTCCGGAGTTTCCGAAGGCTGAAATTATATATGATATAATCTCATCTGAGCCGTTGCCAAGAAGGATAGAATTAACAGGGGTATTTAATTTTTTCGAAATGGCTTTTTTCAGCTCTGCAGCTGAAGGGTCAGGATATCTGTTAAAAGAGAGAAAAGAAGCTTCTTTAATCACCAGTTTCCTGATTTTTGACGGAACAGGAAAAGGGCTTTCGTTAGCATCCAATCTTATTCTGCAGTTTGGAACAGAGGCTTGATAGGCTTTTAAGTTTTTAAGCTCGGGCTTTATGAATTTTTGAAGGTTGAATCTGATAATATTTTTCCCTGTTACGCTTTTCTAAATTCTGTTATAATTCTTATTTTTATTAAAAACATGCAGTTTGTCAAATAAATTGTTATTAACCCGAAGAATCTGAACTGTTTTTTCTTTTTATCTTGTTTTGAAGGAATCAATCTGATAAATCTATTATTTAATCAATGAAATTGCTTCAGGAGAAAGAGATTTATGGAGATAATAAAGGCTTTTATTGAGATGGTTCTGCATCTTGACAAGCATCTTTTTGATTTAGTCAGTCAATATGGAACATGGACTTATGCAATTTTGTTCTTAATTATTTTTTGTGAAACAGGACTTGTGGTAACACCACTTCTTCCTGGAGATTCGCTTCTCTTTGCCGCAGGCGCAATAGCCGCACTCGGAGCACTCAGATGCGATGTTCTTTTTATAATTCTCAGCATTGCGGCAATAGCAGGAGATACCGTGAATTACTGGATTGGGCATTTAATTGGTCCAAGCGTTTTTCATAAGGAGAACTCTCGTATTTTTAAAAAAGAGTATCTTGAAAAAACCCATAATTTTTATGAAAAGTACGGTAGCAAGACCATAATATTGGCAAGGTTTGTTCCGATTGTCCGTACCTTTGCACCTTTTGTTGCCGGTATTGGAAGCATGACTTACGGGCGTTTCATCAATTACAATATCATTGGAGGAGTTGCCTGGATTGCAGTTTTTATCTTTGGTGGTTATTATTTTGGAAATATTCCTATCATAAAAAGAAATTTTACGATTGTAATTCTGGCAATCATAGTTATTTCAATTATGCCTGGAGTGATTGAATATTTGCGCCACAGATACAGATCATCAAAAGTTCCAAATTAAAACAATCCCAGAATTTTTGATGAGCATACCATTGAAAAATAAAATATTTTTTCTCAAAGATGATGGAAGGGTCTCTCAAATCTTAGAAGATACAGTTAGTCTTGCTGAAGATTTAGGTGTGGATTCTCTTACTTTCCAGCATTCCATGTTCAGCAATGAAGAGGTGAGAAAAGAATATGTCGATGGTGTTGAAGCTGACAGGGTTAACCAGATAAATATCCTCGGTTTCACTTATAAGGGTGGAATAAATACAGATTCCATGATTAGACAGATTAGGAACATTCAAAAAAGGAAGTTAAAAATACCCGTAGGTTTTTACCCGAGCATAAAAGTAGATGAAATCAAGTTCTGTTATAATGATTTTAATTATGAGTTCAGAGACAGATGTTTATCAGCATGGAGGAAAGCTGTTATTACTCCAAAAGGGGATATAGGTCCCTGTGTCAACCATCTATTAGACAATATAGGAAATAAGAGCTTTAATGAAATTTGGAACAGCAAGAGATATAAAGGATTCAGAAAGGAACTGAAAACAAGGGGATTGATGCCATCTTGTCTTAGATGCTGCCTCAGGGAATATTAAAAAATCATAATTTAGGAATCATAAATTAGTATTAATGGTGAAAAATGAAGCAAGATTTGAAAGTTAATATAAATTATCAGATCTTCAGTTTAGTTGTTGCTGTTGTGGCTCTTATCATTTTCATTAAAATCTCTTTCCTGCCAATTGATTCATTTTTATTGAGAAGAACAAACGAGGTTATTTTTTTAACAGGGATTTTTTTTATTTCAGTCTTTTTGTCAACAATTTTAAGGTATCAGTTGAGAAAAGCTACAAGGTTTTTAATGGAGATTAGTTATCTGAAGTATATATGTATGATAGGCTTTCTTGTTTTCCTTATTTCATCATTCTTTTCAGTCTTTGTTCTTCAAGGAATTCCCCACATTCAGGATGAAACAGTCTATCTTTTTCAGGCAAAAGTGTTTGCAATGGGAAAACTATATGCTATTCCCAACAAACTTGGAGAGTTCTTCGATTATGAGTTTATAATAAACGAAGGAGGAAAATGGTATGGAAAATATTTTTTTGGCTTCCCTCTATTGCTTTCTCTTGGTGTAATTTTAGGCTATCCATTGATAATAAATCCATTAATTGGAGGCATTTCAATAATTTTTATATCCCTTTTCGGGAGAGAATTTTTAGGAAAAGAAACAGAAAGATTTTTGCCATTACTTTGCCTTTTATCTCCTTTCTATCTTTTTATGTGTGCAACACATCTTTCTCATCCGAGCGCACTGCTATTCTCAAGTATTTTTATAATCTATTTTTTAGAATCAATTAAAAAACATTCGTGGAAATACTCTTTTCTTTCAGGAGCAGCCTTAGGATTTAACTTTAACATAAGACCTTATGATTCTGTCTTGATAGCGGCACCGTTTTTTATCTACGGAATTTATCATTTAATGAAAAAAGAAATAAAATTGAAACAGGTTGTTTTTTTTATTGCATCTTTTCTTTTTTTCTTCATGCTTTTTTTGCTTTATAATTTTACTCTGACAGGAGATGCTTTTCAGACTCCGTTCAATAAATATTGCCCTACTGACCGTCTCGGGTTTGGCAAGGAAATCGGACTTCCATATTTAAAGGAGTACGGGCATACTTTTTGGGATGGTCTTGATAATACAAGAAAAAATTTAAAGCTTATTAGCGAGGGGTTGCTTGGCTGGCCGATTTTAACATTCTTTTTAATAATTGTTCCTTTTCTGTTCAAGTCTAAAAACAAGTGGGACTGGATATCTCTCTCGTCCTTTTCTGCAGTAGTATTCGGGTATATTTTCTATTATTTTGATGGAATCGCTTTTGGAGCAAGGTATTATTTTATAACATTACCAATGCTTCTTGTTCTTACAATCAGAGGGATAACCTTTATTGATGAGCCAATCAAAAAACTGACCCAGAAATATTTTAAATTATCACCTTTTTCTGCTGAAAATGTATTGCCAATCATTATCTTTTTTTTAATTTCAAGAAACATAATTTTTTATATTCCAGAAAGAATTGCTGAGTACGGAAACAGATACTGGAATATAGATAAGGTATTAGAACAAGAAGTAAAAAAGAGCAGTATCCATAATGCGGTAATATTTATAAAATCAGGAAATTTCAGAAAAGGGGAAGCTGCACCAAATTACTATGGAGCAGGTTTCATGTTGAATTCTCCGCAGCTTGATACTGATATAATTTATGCAAGAGATTTGGGTGATGAAAAGAATGAAAAATTAATGAGAGAGTTCAGTAAAAGAAAATATTTCAGATTTATATATGGTAAATCATTAATAACTTCTGAAAGAAATTATATTGTAAACTTATCACCTGTCATTTATGAATTGCCAAAACCAGAGATTGGTTCAAAAAACCTTTTTGAATATTTCCCTTAACGTTTAATTATTTCCTGATATAAACTGTGGCATAAGTTCTGAGTAATTAGAAAGAAGGTAATCTATTTTATTGTTAAAGTTTACTGCAACATTAAAAAAGCTTGTTGAGCTTTCTTCAGTGATTCTAAAACTCAGAAAGAGTATTCCTTCCTTATATAAAAAAGCAATACTCATCAAAAACAGGAAACTTAACAATACCAATGTTGTAAGGGTTAACAGCTCTTTTTTCAGTGAAAGAATATTTTTATAGACTGAAAAGAGATAGTAGACAAATGAAAGATAAATCAGGAAAACAAAAAATGGAAACCATAGCTTACTATAAGTTCCAAGTGGAGAATATTTCCAGTTCCATTCTTCAGGACCAGTGAGCAAAGGAGAAAAGTTATATGAAATAAGCAGTAGTAAAATTAATGTTAAAGAGGAAGAAAAAAAACAGGAAAAACCGTTCACCTTTTATTTTATCTGAATTTTTTTCCATGAAATATCCTGTAAGTTTTTATCAGGTAGACTGTGTTCCTGTCAATGATTTAGACTCAGATATTGTTCTGTCATGATATTTTTGTTTGAACTAAAAAAGAATATCTGATATTAATATTTTCTGTTGAATATGTTTATCAGAAATTTAAACTTGAAACTGAATATTGTTATTAAGGAGGTTTTTAAATGCAAAAATTTCACAAATTCTGTTTAAAAATATTTATTGTATTTATAATTTTTTATCTTCAGGGTTGTAGCAAAGGTTGCAGAAGCGGAGAAGATAACAAACTTAAAGAAGTTGGAAAACTAATCCAAAAAAGCGAACTAAAAGAGGCTTCTAAAATTTTATATGAGATAATAAAAAATAACCCTAAAAGTGACAAGGCTTATGAAATGAGAATAAAACTCTATTCTCAGCTTAAAAGAGATGGAGATCTCCTTGATGATTATGACAAAATTGCAGAAATAAGAGGGGCTGAGCAGCTCCCTCTGCTGAAAGAAATCTGCCTTGGTTTTATAAGGACTTCTTTTGATAATGATGACGTAGATGTTAAAATAGATACTGTTAAAGCTGTTACAGATTTAAATGAGAGTTTTTTTATTCCTGATTTGCAAAAATTGATTGGTGATGAAGATTATGATGTAAGGGATGAAGCAGCATCAGCATTAAAGAAGTTTAATGTATTACCCTCTCAAGCCAGATTGAATGAAATGTTTAACAGCAGCAATGAATGGAACAGGAAATATGCTGTAAAGGTATGGGGTGAAGACAAAAATGTTTCCTCTATACCTGAATTTAAAAAAGCACTTTATGATAGTGATATTACTGTCAAAATTGAAGCAATTAAAGCCTTGGGGAAAAAGGGTGATAAATCTGCGATATTGGAGTTGAAACGGTTATTAAATGCAGATGAACCTGAAATAAAACTTTATGCTGCTGAAGGTTTGGTTAAGCTTGGGGAAGTTTCTGCATATAAAGAATTATTTGGAGCTTTGGATGAAGATGATTATGATATAAGAATTCTGGCAATAAAAATTCTTGGAGAAACAGGAGGGGTAGATGTTACAAAAAGACTTAGAAGCGTTTTGGAAGAAGATGATGAAATCGTGAGAAAAGAGGCTATAGACACCATAGCAAAGCTAGGGGACAAAAAGGTTATTCCTGCGCTTCTTAAATTTACAAAAGATGATGATTATGATGTCAGAATATCAGCATTTCTTGCTTTGTATAAACTTGGGGAACCATCTGTTGTTGAAAGGCTTAAAAATGGTTTGAATAATGATGATTTTGAAATCAGGAGCTCTGCTGTTTCGGTTATTGGAGAAATAGGGAGTAAAGCAATAACGCTGGATGAGCTGATTAAAATCAGACAACTTTTACAGGATAATGATCCTGAGGTCAGAATCGCAGCAGTACATTCCTTAGGACTGATAGGGAGTAAGGAAGATGTTAAGGAATTCAGAAAGGCTTTAAAGGATGAGGATGACGAGGTGAAGCTTGAGGCAGTTATTGCCTTAGGTAAGATTGGAGATGGTCAGGTTATAAAGGAGTTAAGGGATATATTGAGGAAAAAGATAATGAGCCCTGACTTCAAAATCCAGACAGCTCTTGCCTTAGGGAAAATAATTAAAGCCGCAGGAATTCATTAATTTTAGCACTGTCAACTTAACTGGGTCTGATTTTTCTTTGAGAAAAAGCTAACCAGTGTAAGTTGTCAATATTAACATCAGCAAATTCTATAGGAGCCTTACCGTTCCTATGAGATTCTCTGTAACATTGTTATCCCTTACAAAAAAAGGGATTATGGAAACGGGCAGTTAAAAGATCAAAGTATCTTTCTAATGAGTTTATAACTCTTTTATGGTAAGGGGCTTTAAATAGGTTTCTGGGTAATAAGAGTTTCTTGATTTCCTTTTATTTACCAATTATTTTTTCAGGTTGTTTAAAAACAAGATAAAATTAAAATCAACACTAAAGGATAAGACTGCATTAACTGATGTTTTTTATTTCACAGCCACTGGCGTTCAACTGAACTCACTTTAGTCTGCGAAGAGGTTTCTTATGAAAATTGCTTTTTTTGACTGTTTTTCCGGCATAAGCGGAGACATGGCTGTAGGGGCCCTTATAGATTTAGGGCTTGATTTTGAATATTTAAAAAAGGAATTAAGGAAATTACAGATTACAGATTACAGATTACAGATTACAAAAGTAAGAAGAAGTGGCATAAGGGGAATAAAGTTTAATGTTGATGTCAATCTTCATAAACAGCATCACAGGGATTTAGAAGAGATAAATGGAATCATAAATAAAAGCAAATTAAATGATGAAGTAAAAAGTTTAAGCAAAGCCATCTTTTATAAAATTGCAAAGGCTGAAGCAAAAGTCCACGGAGTAAAAGTCAAGAATGTACATTTTCATGAGATAGGCGCAGTTGATTCAATAATTGATATTGTAGCTTTTTCAATTGGATTAAATTATTTAAAAATTGATAAGGTCATAAGCTCTCCCATAAATGTTGGGGAAGGGTTTGTTAAAACAGAACACGGACTTCTCCCTATGCCAGCCCCTGCAACTGCTGAAATTTTAAAAGGCATACCATTTTACAGCAATGGTACAAAAATGGAGTTAGCAACTCCAACAGGCGCAGCCATTATTGCAACAGTCGCTGAGGGCTTTATGAACTTACCAGCAATTATGGCAGAAAAAATCGGATACGGAGCAGGCTCAAGAGAAATCAACGGGACTCCAAACCTTTTAAGAATATTTCTTGCTCAGGAAAACAGGAGAAACTCTTCCGGCTATGACAACGATATGATAACTGTCATTGAAACAAACATTGACGACCTCCCCTCTCAGGTCTATGAAGAGTTAATGGAAAATGTTCTTGAAGCCGGAGCCCTTGACATATTCCTGACTCCTATCATAATGAAAAAAAACAGACCTGCAGTTAAAGTCTCAATTCTTACAGAAAAGGAAAAGGCATTAAGAGTCTGCGATATCTTATTTAAAGAGACCAGCACGTTTGGAATCAGGACTTATGAAGCCTTCAGATATAAACTTGAAAGAGAAGGGAAAAAAATAAAGACAAGCCTTGGCAATGTTGAAATCAAATCAGGGAAAATCGGTGGAAAAATATTTAAGGTAGCACCTGAATATGAAAACATTAAAAAGATTTCAAGAGACAAGGGAATACCTCTCCTGAAAGTATTGAAAAAAGTTGAGGCAGAAATTAATAAAAGATTCAAGCTGTAAGCTGTTTAAAAATTTGTGGTTTGAGAATCGGACTATTTCGGGTTTGGTGGCATAATTTCATTAAGCTTCTTCTTTGCTCCTGCATTTTTACTGTCAATCTCAAGGGATTTCTTCCATTCAGAAATTGCCATCTCTTTCTGATTAAGCTTTATGTATATATCACCCATATGTTCTCTTATTGTCGGGTCATTAGGAGAGAATTTTATGGCTTCAAGAATCTTTTCTCTTGCAAGTTTAATTTCACCTTTTTTAAAATATGCCCACCCCAGGCTGTCAAGAAAGAACCCATTTTCAGGCTCAATTTCAAGTGCTTTTTTAACAAGTTCTACTGCTTCATCAAGGTTAATACCTTTATCAGCAAAAAGATAACCAAGATAGTTATAAGCATTTGCATGTTTGTTGTCTGTTTTTATAGCCTCTCTCAATTCTTTTACAGTATTATCCGTATCACCAAGTTTGTCATAGGCTGTAGCCAGATTAAAGTAATAATCAGCATTTCCGGGATCAAGCTCGATGGCTTTTTTAAAAGAATCAACAGCCTTATCATATTTCTCGCTCTTGTAGAGAGCAAGTCCTTTATAAAAATAAAGTCTTGAATTCTGTGGTTCTATTTCCAAAGCCTTATCAATTGGCTCTATTGATTTTTCATTAAGATTCATACTTTGGTAAATAAAGCTCTGATGCACTCTTGCAACCACTGAGTATGGGTCAATTTCCAAAAGATTATTAGTCTCTTCCATAGCTTTATCATATTGTTTAAGATCTTCAAGCGTCATAATCACATAAACAATTGTCTGCATATCTTTTGAATTATATTTTAAAAATTCCCTGAAAGAAGTCAGAGCATTTTCAAACTCTTTTTTTTCAAAATAAATTACTCCTATCTGGTAATGACTGGACGGGTCATTTGGATATATTTTTTTCAGATTGAGGAACTGTCCTAATGCCTCATCAAACATATTCTGCTCTATATACAGCTCTGCAAGGTTTTTAATTCCTGCATCATTTTCCGGATTAAGCTCAATAAACTTCTTGAAAAACTCCTCAGCTTCCTCAAATTTTTTTTTCTCACTATAAAGATTCGCAAGATTATAAAGAGCTGAATCCATCTGAGGGTTTATTTCAATTGCTTTTTTAAAGGCTTCTACTGCATCGTCGTATCTGTCCAGATTAGCATAAGCCTGACCCAAATAAAAATAACCTATTAGTATACCGGAATTCACAGAAATTAACCTTTTATATATTCTAACAGATTCTTCGAAATCTTTTTTACCGTTATATATTGAACCCAAAAGCAGATAGGCTTCAATAGTTGATGGCTCAATTTCTATAATTTTTCTGTAAGCCTCTTCTGCCTTTGAAATATTGCCCGATTTTCCGAAAATCTCACCAATGATATAGTATATTTGCGGAAACTGAGGATTTAATTTCATTGCTTCGTTTGCGTGCTTCTCAGCTTCTTTAAAATTTCCTGTATTGTAGTATAATGCGGCAAGATTGGCGTGCAGGTACGAAGAAGAGGAATCAGCTTCTGTTGCCTTTAATGCTTCGTCAATAGCCTCAATTAAATCTCCTTTAAACCTGCTGGTTTCAGATAAAAGAAAATGGTAGATTGCCTGTGACTTAGTTTCAGTTGCTTTCTTAGAAAAGTAAGAATCCGGTTCTCCGACGGAATCAACCCCGCCTTCAGCATTTTTAAAAACAAAAGCAAGATTAAAAAGTGCAGTAATAAGAATAAATATTATAAGTTTTTTCAATATTTTCCCCTGTTTGAAATTTGTTATACTGATTTCTCAGCAGGCTTATTTACAAATATTTTAATTAATATAATACTAATCTCATATAAAATATACAATGGAATTGCAAGGGTACATTGAGTAAACATATCAGGGGTTGGTGTTACAACCGCTGCAATTAGAAAACTTATCAAAAGCGCGTACTTTCTGTTTTTAGTAAGAATTGCCAGAGATATTATTCCCATTTTAGCCATCAAAAGTAAAAACACCGGAAGCTCAAAGCATATCCCCAGCCCAAAAAGCAACCAGGAAATGAGAGAAAGGGCATCATTTATTGTTATCATTGGAATCAGCCCCTCTGCAAATTTTAGCAGGAAACTGAAACTAATTGGAAGAAGAACAAAATACCCGAAAGATGCTCCGCCTATGAAGAAAAAAATGGAAAGCAGCAAAAAAACAAGCGAATATTTTTTTTCATTCTTGTAAAGCCCCGGAGAAACAAATCTCCAGAGCTGAAATAATATTAACGGCGAAACAATGAATACCCCGACAATAAGAGCTACTTTTAAATAGACCATAAAAGGTTGTACCGGATTGGTAAAAACAAGCTGTTGCTGGCTTTTTGGCAATATTATTAGAAGAGGCTTCATCAGAAGGAAGAAAAGTTCTCTGGAGTAAATATAGCAGATTATAAACCCGGCAAAAACCGCGATAGCGCATGTAATAATTCTTTTTCTGAGCTCTTCAAGATGCTCAAAAAAGGTCATCTCTTTGTCATTGCTTTTCTTAGGACTTTTTTTCTCCGTTTCCAACCTTTTCCTCTAAATCAATATTTACCGAACTCTTCATATCTTCGTATTCATCCTTTAAAAGTTTTTTCTCTTCCTTGAACATCTCTTCATTAACCGTTTCCTTTACATCTTCAACGGCTCGTTTAAATTCAGCAAGAGTCTTCCCAATGGCTTTAGCAACATCAGGCAGCCTTTTGGGCCCAATAAGCACTAAAGCCAGCACAACTATCACCAGCATTTCCTGAAAACCGATTCCAAACATAGCTTTTACCTTAATTGCTCATATCTCTTCAGGGAAAAATTACGTTAAATTCATAAGATTGTCAATTCAAAAGCTCTTTCTGTTTAAAAACATAAATATCAAATTTTTGAATAAAAATATATAGATGTTTCTTTATTTCAAATTTCATATTTAACTTTTGGTTCAAATGTGTTAAAAAAATCTAAGATTTAAGTCTCTTTTAATATTATGAAAAACAAATGGAATTTTAATAACCTTATAAATTCTTCTATTGCCAGAAGAATTATCATTATCCTGATTGTTGCCGGATTGATAGGGATAGGAATTAATGCTGGCTACAGGGCAACAAAAAATACTGATTTCAACGACTACTATGATGCTGCAAAAGCATTCCGCAGCGGAAAATGGATTTTTGAAATAAGGGGATATAAGTATCCGCAGTTCTTTGCAATAATATTTTCCGCCTTTACATTCATTCCTCCATTCCCGTCAGCCATAATCTGGTATGTTCTGAACATATTTTTTTTAGCTTGGTCTGTTATTCTGAGTGTAAAAATTGTCAACAATGATTACAAAAGAAAAAAAAATATCCTTTATGTAATCCCTTTGCTTATCACATCTTTATTCTGGATAGACAATCTTATGCTCGGACAGGTTAACATCTTAATCCTCCTTCTTGTCTGTACAACCTTCTATCTCTTTAAAATCAGGAAAGACTGCCTTGCAGGCATTTTTCTTGCTTGCAGCATTTCAATCAAAATAACCCCGGCACTTTTCATTCTCTACTTCATTTACAAGAAACAATATAAAATAATTGCCGGAGTTGTTCTCGGGTTAATTATATTTCTTATAATATTCCCTTCCCTTTTTCTTGGATTTGAGAAAAATACGGCAGAGCTTAAAGGATGGAGCAAAAAAATGTTAATTCCTTTTATTTCTGAAGGAAAAGTGAAACAGAGATTTAACAACCAGTCACTCCCGGCTGCGCTTAACCGTTTTTTAAGGAAAGTAAATGCAGGGAAAACTAGCAATCCAATATATGTAAATTTCGTGGATTTGGAAAAAGGAGTTGTAACCAAAACAGTTTTACTCTTTTACTGTCTGATTATGTTAGCTTTAATTGCAGTATGCAGGATAAACCTTTCAGACAGGGATAATCCGCTTTTACCTTTTGAATTTTCCTCTGTCCTTATGGCTACGCTTTTCATCTCAGCAACCTCATGGACATTCCATTTCTCTATTCTTCTTTTTCCTTATACTGCAGGAATAAATTATCTTTTGAAAACTGAAAAGACAGAGACGCCATACAAGATAATGCTTGGTTCGATTATAATATCTGCGATTTTTTATTTTCTCACGATTTCAGACTTAATGAGGGCATTAAGCTGCATCCTTGCAGGGACTCTGGTTTTCTGGATTGGAACAATAGCAGTAATGTATCTGAATCTGCATAAATCCATTAAAACATAGAAAGCAGAAAATCATTTCTTTTCATTGGATGAAACAACTTCAAAGAAAAGCCTTTCATTTTTCTCAACCCATACATTGAAATTAAATTTTTTCATTAAGGAATTACAGGCTGCTTCGCCAAGTTTTTTAGCTCCATCCCTGTCTTTAAGAGTCCTTATAATCGCTACAGCCATTGCTTCTGAATCCATTTCAGAAATAAGCATTCCTGTAATTCCATCTTCAATTATCTCAGGTATTATTCCCACTTTTGTTGCGATAATAGGTTTCTTCATTGCCATAAACTCATAACACGCGCGGCTTGACCCCTCTGACCCTTTGGAAGAAATAACTGCAACATCAAAGGAAGCAACAATTTCTGGAATGTCATCCCTGAAACCGGTAAAAATTATACTCTCTTTGATACCAAGCTTTTCAATTATAGATTGGAGATGGGTTAAAAAATTCCTGTCTCTAAAATCTCCTGCAAAGATAAATTTAGCATCAGGAAACTCCTTTTTTATTGCTGGAACAGCATTGAGCACGAATCTGTGCCCCTTTATAGGAGTTATCCTTCCAACAACACCTATAACAGGAGAACTCTCAGATATTCTAAACTCTCTTCTTATTTTTTCACCTGACAACCTGTAATCAAAAAGCCCTGTATCCGCGCCTGTATAAATAACCTCTAATTTTTTTTCATTGAACCTGTTATTGCTGATAAGATTATCTCTTATATGGTTTGCCACACAGATAATCTTATCAGTCTTATAATTATAAAGCCATTTGTTGAAAATATGGTTTTTTACCGCAACATTGACATGCCTTGTTCTCATGAGAGGTATTTTTTTTCTTGAAATTGAAAGAGCTAAAGCTGCAAGCCAGTGGTCATGGCCTCTGTGTGAATGGACAATATCAATCTTCTGGTTTCTGAAAATTGCAACAAGCCTTGAAATATCCTCAAAATTATCTCTTATATTAAAATGACCATTCATATTCAGAGGTATATTTGGCAAACCTGCCTCGTCAGCCTTTTTGCTCAGCTCCCATCCACGCCTTGTAATGAGAAAAACTTTATGACCTCTCTGGATAAGTCTGCTGGAAAGGTTAAACACATGAGCTGCTTCACCTATCCATCTGCGGCTGCTGATGATTTCTAATATGCTAAGACTTTTCAATGATACCTCTTAGAATGTAATTCAAGGGTTCAAGGGTTGTTCCGGAACACTTTCAACAATTAAATAAAGCTATTTCCAAATTATTCCCTTGTCAACAAAATACAAAGATGGTAAAAAAATAAGACTTTGTTTTAAAAAGGGATTTATGAATTTGTTATTTAGAAATCTTATTTGTATTTTAGAAAGTAATTTCAATTACCTTTCACAGATGCTTTTTAAAAATGATAATTCTCACTTTCTGTATCAGGACGGTATGAGAATTTTCTGGACAGATGAAATCTCATCTGAAACAGCAAGATCAATAAATTCTATATTAGATTTAAGCCTCAGTGAAAATGGCTCGCTTGTAAAATCAAGCAGGTCAAGGACTGTAATTACTGTTTCTCTCCCCCAAAAAAATTCTGAAAGCAAAAAGATTTTTATAAAAAAATATGTAGTCAAGAACAGACTGAAAGGATTTGTGAACCTCTTTGCCCCATCAAAAGCCTGGAGAGAGATGTATCTGATGCGCAAGATGGTTGAGTCAGGAATTCCAAGCACAAAACCGCTTATAGTTGCTGAAAAAAGATATAATTCAATGCTTAAGGAAAGCTATCTCATTACTGAAGAAGTTCCAAACTCCCAGAACTTCCTATCCTTTATTAAACAGAATTTCTCGGAGAAAGAAAAAAGAGAACCCCTGCTGAAACTGGCAAACTTTATCTCCTGGATTCATAATAAAGGGTTTTTCCATTCTGACTTAACGCTTAAAAACATTTTAGTTTCTGCCACAAATGGAAATGATGAAAATCTTTTAATAATGGATTTAGACAATGCTATTTTTACAAAAGGGAATATCTCTATATGGAACAGGGCTAAAAACCTTTTTCAACTGTCAAGGCTTATGAGCAGTGAAAACTCTTTTACAGAAGAGGACAGAAAATTTTTTGTTGATAGTTATTGCAGAATTTCAAATTCCCTTCCAGTTAAAAAAATTCTAAAAAAAATAGAAATGGTAAAATTATATTCAAGTTTGAAGGATAGTTACAGAAAATTTGAAAAAATGTTATCAAGAAAATCAAATAGTTAGCTTTAAGACTATTATTTCCTTTGACATTTTGAGTTTGATATTTAAACTATTAAAGTTATTTAAGCAATCAAAGGAGGTGTTTCGGGTGGCACAAAGATGCGATATCTGTGGGAAGGGACCAATGTATGGCCACAACATAAGCCATGCCCACAATGTTTCAAATAGAAGATTTAATCCAAATCTTCAAAACCGTAAGGTCCTCATTAATGGAACTAAAAAGACCATAAAAGTCTGTACAAGATGTATCCGTTCAGGTGCAGTTGTTGCAGCTTAGATATATTTAGTGTTTAAAGATTCTGAGGGGAAGGCTAAAAACCCCAGACGCAAAGTTCAAAGCTAAAACTCAAAATTAAAAACTTTAAACTTTAGTTTTGAATTTTTCTTTTGGGGTTTTTAACTGGCTCAAATTCTTGTTTCCTCAGAAACTGAACCATATTATTTTTGAATCACTATACATTTTCAAGCCTCTATTATGGTTTCTGAAAACGAAAAGGAGATAAGGGAAAGAGTACAGGAAATCCTGGCACAGGAAGAAAAAAGAAAAAAAATCATTAAAATAGTTCCTGTTCTGTTTCTATATGCAATCGGGATAATAACTGTGGTTGCAATTCTTGGTATATTTATTAACCTGATAAAAACCAAGGAAAAACCTGAAGAAATAAAAAAATCGCACATTACAGAAACCATAAAACCAGACACTGAACAGTTCAACACTGTTTTCAAATCAAAATTTCTTAAAAAAACAGAACAAGCAGAATTCATTGATTCATGGTCACTTAATAAAGAAAGAAATAAACTCACAATAAAAGTCAATAAAAAGTGGTATCAGATGAAGGACCATACCAAGATAAAAGCTTTAAAGATTTTCAGAGAAGAATTTTTAAAAATATATTCAGAATCAAACCTGTCAGAAAAAACTGATAAATCTCCCGAGATTAATGTAATTAATTTTAATGGCAATACCATAGCCGTTTGTGATGAAAATGGAACTTCTTTAAGAAAACCTTAGAATCAAGAATTTTTCTTTATTTTAAATTTTAAATAAGAGGAGGTTTTAATGGAAGAATTCTTTGCCTTTGCCGGATTTGTTATAGCAATTTTTTGGGGATTAAGGGTTAAATTATTCCGTGATAAAGAAAAACGTATCAGTGATGCTCTATATCTTGTTGGAATGATAATACTAATTTTTGGCGCAAGCGCCAGCCTGTCTTTGTTTTTTGAGACTTATGCTAAATATTCAAAGACCTCTTATTATCTGAAACAGAACCCTGACTCCATAATAAGCTATTTTGACTTTATCCAGTGGCGGTATGCAAAAGTTATATTTGTTGCAGGATTTGTCGGGAGTATTGTGTGCGGGTTTTTCTTTATAGCTTTAACAAAACTAATTGGTTCCCTTGATGAAATAAGCAAGTCTCTTAAAGAAAACATCCGGAAAACAGACTGAGCTTTTATCTAATAGCTTTTCTCCCACCAGATTACAGCACCCTGTTTATTAACCACAGTTTTGAACCCGTAAGGCGTTTTAAATAGTTTCTTTTTTAAAAAAGATTTTAACTTTTTATCATAATCCCTGCCTTTGATATTCAGATATTCTTTCCAGAAATCAACAGCCTCATCAAGGCTCTTAAAAGGCTGGTCCATATTGTAACTAATTATCTTTATGTTTGCATAAACACCAAGATGATGAAGACTGTCATAAATCTGGAGGTAATCATTTTTTTCAGGAAATATTTTTCTGAAAATAAGAGGGTACAGCTCTTTAAAATAAAATTTATCTTTTTTGGAATCCACTCCATGAATTAAAAAAACAAGTCTCGGTTTGATTTTGTCCAAATCTTCAAGGAATAGTTTCATATCCTTTAAAACCTTTGGAACATTTGCCAGAAATAATATGCTGTGAACTGATAACTTCGTTTTCCCCCATAGAGCATTTACAAAATTTATATTCTTTAACCCTTTTTTCAAAGCCTCTCTTCTCATAATATTCATCATTGGTTTTGATGGTTCTAAAGCTGTAACTTTTTTTACCCTTTCTGCAAGAGGAATTGTCAGTGCTCCACAACCAGCGCCTATATCAAGAACAGAGTCGCTATTCCTGACTAAAGGCATTACTGCTGCCATTACCATCTCTGAAAAATCACTTTCCCGAAGAGCCCTGAAATACCATTTCGCCTTTTTCTGATTCCAGTCAGTAAATATTTCAGGGGCGTATGGCTTAATAGGTTTCTTGTTGATTGAGCATCCAAGCGCTTTTTCAATAACATTCCTTGTAGCCGGATTGAGACTGAAAGCATCAAGCTTCTCAGGAGATACAAATCGTGCCTCAACAATATCAGAAGAAGCTTTCAGCTTTCCGCCAAGACATTTACCGCAATAATCAATTAAAACGTAGTGATACCTTACTCGATTATCCAAATCAGAGGAAATCCTTTCCAGAAGCTCAACAGGCTCTTCAACAAAAATATCAAGCCCCGTCTCTTCCTTTATTTCTCTTGCTGCTGCTACCTTAAGCGATTCGCCGACATTTACTGCCCCACCCGGGATACTCCATTCCCCTCGGCTTGGATTCTTTCCCCTTTTCACAAGAAGGACTTTCCCATCCTTTACTACTACTACTCCAACGCCAACTACAGGCTGTGATGGATATTCTCTCTTTATTCTTTTGGTCATAATTTCTCTCGATTGCAGGCAAAGAAAAATATAAAATATAAGTTCAAATATCAAAGTCCAAATGTCAAATCAAGTTCAAAACTTTGAGCTTTGATATTTGACATTAGTTTATCTGCCAACTATAGTTTAATCTATTGAAAGTTATGGCAGCAGAATTTTTTATTTTGACTTCTAATTTGTCATTTTGAATTTTGATAGAATCCATGACCCCTCAACCCCTTGAACCCTTTTAATACTTTTTTGAGAGAAAGGAAGAAGATGGATGAATTGCAGAAAGTAGCCATAGAAGCAGCTTTAAAGGCAGGAAAAATATTGAGGGATAATGTTGATAAGAAATTTTCTATTGACTACAAGTCAGAAAAAAATCTTGTTACTGCGATAGACACTGCTGCAGAGAAAGCGATACTTGGGATAATTAATGAAAAGTTTCCATCACACAGTATTTTGACTGAAGAAAATGGTGAGGAAACCAGAGACTCAAATTTTAAATGGATAATAGACCCCCTTGACGGTACTACCAATTACGCTCATGGATTCAGAATGTTCTGTGTTTCAATCGGCATAGAAAAAAATGGAGAAGTGATTTTTGGAGTTGTTTATGACCCTATAGCAGATGAGTTATTTACAGGGATTAAAAACTCAGGAGCTTTTTTAAACAACAAAAGAATCTTTGTTTCAAAGATAAAATCTCTATCTGACAGCCTGCTTGCAACAGGCTTTCCTTATGACATAGAGAAAAACCCAAAAAACAACCTTAACCACTTCAGCAGATTTTCCTTTAATGCACAGGCAATAAGAAGGGCAGGCTCAGCAGCCCTTGACCTGTGCTATGTTGCCTGCGGAAGATTTGATGGTTTCTGGGAATCAGGCTTAAACCCGTGGGATGTAGCGGCAGGAGGGCTCATAGTAAGTGAAGCCAGAGGCATGGTGAGTGATTTTTCAGGAAAGGATTTCAGCATCTACAGAAGAGAAACCCTTGCAAGCAATGGAAAGATTCATCAGCAGATGATGAAAACACTCTCCAAAAAGTAAAAACATATATTTACGTATGTTAGTTATAAATTAAAATTAACAGGTCTAAACCTGTTGCTACAGAAAATTAGTTAGTAAAATTTCTTGATGTTTTAGAAACTCTTTATTATTATAATTAAATTTTAACTTTTTGGAAAGAAGATATTATCTTGAAAAGAAACGTTCCCAATTGGCTTGTAAAACGTGGCTTTGATATTTCCCAGCTACACGATGTAAAAACCCTGCTGAGAAAAAAAGGGCTACATACTGTCTGTGAAGAAGCAAGATGCCCGAACATCGGAGAGTGTTTTAAAAAGCCAACGGCAACCTTTATGATAATGGGAAACACCTGCACAAGAAGTTGCAGGTTTTGCGCGGTAACACAGGGGAATCCCGAGCCGCTGGAAAAGAGTGAACCCTCAAGAATTGCAGAGGCAGTAATGGAATTAAAACTTAGACATGTTGTTGTAACCTCTGTAACAAGGGATGATATCAGCGACGGAGGAGCATCCCATTTTGCAGAAACAGTTAAGGAGATTAGAAAACTCAATAAGGATATTGCAATTGAAGTTCTGATACCTGATTTCAAAGGTTCATCTGAGAGTCTTTCAAAGGTATGCAAATCAGAGCCTGATATAATCAACCACAACCTTGAAACAGTACCGCGCCTTTACAGGGATATAAGGCCTGAAGCAGATTATTTGCGCTCACTTGATCTGATTAAAAAAGTTAAAGACTTGTTTTCAGGAGCATTGACAAAATCAGGAATTATGGTTGGCCTTGGAGAAACAAAAAAAGAAGTAGTTTCTGTTTTAGAGGACTTAAGAAATTTTAATTGCGATATGGTAACAATCGGACAGTATTTAAGTCCGGAAAAAGACAGCTTTCCTGTACAGGAATATGTTCCGCCTGACACCTTTGAGTATTACAGAAAGACAGGAGAGATGATGGGTTTTAAGAATATTGCATCTGCGCCATTTGTAAGAAGTTCATATATGGCAGAAGAACAGATGCTATAAATAAAGTTTAGAACTCAAAGTGCAAAATGCAAAGTTAAAGTTTAAAGATAAAAGTTGCTTTATCTGAAACAATTGAAAGATAATCTTAAAGTTTTGAACTTTGAGTTTTAGTTTTACACTTTGTATTTTATACTTTACACTAACAAAGATGGAAGAATTCCACAGAATAAAGAGGCTTCCGCCCTATGTTTTCGCCATCATTGATGAGATGAAATTTAAGGCAAGAAGAAAGGGTGAGGACATAATTGACCTTGGGATGGGGAATCCTGATCTGGAAACCCCCAAACCGATAGTTGAGAAATTGGTGGAGGCAGTAAGAAATCCAAAAAACCACAGGTATTCCGTTTCAAGGGGAATTTATAAACTCCGCATAGCAATCTCCGACTGGTATAAAAGAAAATATAATGTTGACATTGACCCGGATACAGAAGCAATTGTGACAATAGGGGTAAAAGAAGGGCTCTCGCATCTGGCACTTGCAATCATAGAGCCGGGAGATGTCGCTCTTGTTCCAAGCCCAACATATCCAATCCATTCCTTCTGCGTAGTTATAGCAGGTGGAAGCCTGAAAAGCGTAAAACTCTCAAGGGATTCAGATTTTTTTGAAAACCTTGTCAAAGCCTATGAAGAAAGCTGGCCAAGACCCAAACTTCTTATTCTTAGCTTTCCTCATAATCCAACAACAGAGGTTGTTGATATAAACTTTTTCAATAAAGTTGTTGATTTTGCCAGAGAACACGAGATGCTTGTAATCCACGATTTTGCCTATGCAGATTTTACCTTTGAAGATTACAAGGCGCCAAGCCTCATGCAGGTAAAAGGTGCAAAGGAAATCGGAGTTGAATTCTATACTATGTCCAAAAGCTACAGTATGCCCGGATGGAGGGTTGGATTCTGTGTCGGAAACAAAAAAGTAATCCACGCCCTGACAAGGCTTAAGAGCTATTTTGATTATGGAATCTTCCAGCCCGTCCAGATTGCAAGTATCATTGCTTTAAATGAATACGGTTCGTGCGTGAGTGAAATAGTCAAAACATATGAACTGCGTTGCGATACACTGATTTCAGGGCTGAAAAGAGCTGGGTGGAAAATAGAAAAACCAAAAGGGACAATGTTTGTATGGGCAGAACTCCCTGATGAATTTAAAAAGATGGGCTCTCTGGAATTTTCCAAACTTCTGCTTACAGAAGGGAAAGTAGCTGTATCACCGGGCATCGGTTTTGGCCCCTATGGAAACGGATTTGTAAGATTTGCACTTGTTGAGAATGAACACAGAATAAAGCAGGCAGTAAAAGGAATAAAAAAGATATTTCAGTAAAAAAAGAGGATGGAAAGATGAGACAGGTAAATGTTGGAATTATCGGATTCGGCACTGTTGGAAAAGGAACCGTTAAGGTTCTTTTAAACAATAAAGAAATTATAAGTGAGAGGCTTGGTGCAGAAATCAAAATAAAAAAAATTGCTGACCTTGACATAACTGCTTCAAGGGGAATAGAGATAAAAAAAGAACTCCTCACAAAAGATGCCCTTCAAGTCATAAATGACCCTGAGATTGACATTGTTGCTGAACTTATTGGCGGCTACAGTCCTGCAAAGGAATTTATTCTAAAAGCCCTGAAGAACAAAAAACGTGTTGTAACTGCAAACAAAGCCCTCCTTGCCCTTGAAGGGTATGAAATTTTCAAATGTGCACAGGAAAACAACATGAGTGTTGGTTTTGAGGCAAGTGTTGCAGGAGGCATCCCAATCATCAAAGCAATTAAAGAGGGACTTGTTGCAAACCACATTCAGTCAATATACGGGATAATAAACGGTACTTCAAATTACATACTCACAAAGATGACTGATGAAGGGAAAGAGTTCGGCGAGGTTCTGAAAAAAGCGCAGGAGATGGGTTTTGCAGAAGCAGATCCTACCTTTGATATTGAAGGAATTGATACATCACATAAAATTGCAATTCTGGCAACCTTAGCCTATGGAACCAGAGTTAACCTGAAAGAAGTCTATACAGAGGGAATTACTAAGGTTTCCCCTCTTGATATAAAATATGCCATGGAACTGGGTTATAAGATTAAACTCCTTGCAATTGCCAAGGATGTAAACGGTGAGATTGATGTAAGAGTTCATCCGACAATGGTTTCTCTTTCAAATCCTCTTTCTACAGTTGGAGGGGTATTTAACGCGATACGCGTTACAGGAGATGCAGTTGGTGAAACAATTTTTTATGGAAGAGGAGCAGGTGAATTACCGACAGCAAGCGCTGTTGTTGCAGATATAGTTGAAATAAGCCGTGATATCCTGACAGGCTCCAAGAACCGTGTGCCTCTGCTGTCGTTTCAGCCTGATTGCATAAAGGATAAAAAGATAAGAAAGATAAGCAAGGGCAGGTCAAGGTTTTATTTCAGATTTTCAGTGATTGACCAGCCAGGAGTTCTTTCCAAAATATCAGGCATTCTTGGAGATAACAATATCAGCATCGCATCAGTAATTCAGAAAGAAAGGAAAGAGGGAGAAGAGGTCTCTGTTGTTATAATGGCACATGAAGCCCTCGAAAAAGATGTTGAAAAAGCATTAAACCTCACAAACAAACTGCCTGTGGTGCTGAAGGATACGGTGTTGATAAGAGTCGAAGAGTAAATTAAAACGGAGTTTAAAATCCTAAAACATAAATCCCAAATTCTAAACAATATCAAAATACAAAATTCCAATTTTCAAAACTACTTTGAATTTATCTAATTTAAATTTTGAATTTGTTTGCCTGTCTGCCGGCAGGCAGGGAATTTAGATATTAGAATTTAGAATTTTTAAAAGATAAATGGCTCAAAGCATGAAGTACATAGTTTTACTTGGGGACGGGATGTCAGATTATCCCATTGCAGAACTCGGGGGCAAGACCCCCCTTCAGGTTGCAAAAGTACCAAACCTTGATTTTATAGCAAGAGAGGGAGTAGCAGGGGTGGTAAGGACAATTCCGCGCGGGATGGACCCCGGAAGTGACATTGGTACGCTCTCTGTTTTTGGCTATAACCCGAAAACCTGCTACACGGGGAGAGCTCCGCTTGAGGCTGCAAGCATTGGAGTAAATCTTGAAGCCTCGGATGTGGCATTCCGCTGCAACCTTGTCACAATTAAAAATGGCATCATGGATGATTACAGCGCAGGACATATAAAAACCGAAGATGCACGTGAGTTCATAAAACTTATAAACAGTTCTTTGTCTGATAATGAAATGAAATTCTATCCGGGGAAAAGTTACAGGCACTTAATGGTCTGGAAAAATGGAGAAGACAAGCTGAAACTTACTTCCCCTCATTCAATATCAGGAAAAGAAGCAAATGCTTATCTTCCAAAAGGAAGCAAAGCAGAAAAACTGCTGGCACTTATGGAAAAGTCCCAGAAGCTTCTTTCCTCTTCAGAACTCAACCGTTTAAGGATTGAAAAAAACAATAAGCCTGTCACAAGTATATGGCTGTGGGGGCAGGGGAAAAGACCGTCATTTAAAACCTTTAAGGAAAGATTCGGAAAAAGCGGAGCAGTGATATCAGCAGTAGATTTAATAAAAGGGATTGCAGTTTATCTCGGTTTTGATAATATTGAAGTCCCCGGAGCAACAGGATACCTTGACACAAACTATAGGGGTAAGGCAGAATATGCGCTTAATGCCCTTGAAGAAAAAGATTTTGTGTTTCTCCATGTTGAAGCCCCTGATGAGGCAGGACACAACGGGGATTTGAAAGCTAAGATAAAAGCTATTGAAGACTTTGATGGAAAGGTGGTAGGAGTAGTGCTTGAAGGAATTAAAAAACATAAAAAATATAAAGTTATGGCTCTTCCTGACCATCCAACTTCGCTGAGGTTAAGAGACCACACAGGAGAGCCTGTTCCCTTTGCAATATACAGCTCCTGCAATACTAAAGATGGCGCAAAATGTTTTGATGAAGAAGAAGCAAAAAAAGGCTCGTTAAAATTTGAAGAAGGACATAAATTAATGGAATATTTTTTAGGAATTTAAAACTAACTTAATAATAGGACAGGCGGGATGCCTGTCCATAAAATATGAATATTTTGGAGGTGAATTGATATGGCATTGGTTGTACAGAAATATGGCGGAACTTCAGTCGGTGACATTGAAAGAATTAAAAATGTTGCCAGAAAAATCGCTGAAGCCCGCAAAAAAGGGGATGATGTAATTGTTGTTGTCTCTGCAATGGCGGGAGAAACTGATAAGCTTGTAAACCTTGCTTACCAGATAACGGATTCACCAAATGAAAGGGAAATGGACGTGCTTTTATCCTCCGGAGAAAGGGTCTCCATTGCCCTTGTAGCAATTGCCCTGCATGCAATGGGAGTTAAAGCGCAGTCCTTCACAGGAAGGCAGGTTGGCATGATTACCGACAGCGCCCATACAAAAGCACGCATAGAAAAAATAACAGCAGAAAGAATCAAAGAGGCTTTGAAAGATGGTGCCGTTGCAATTGTTGCCGGATTCCAGGGCATAACTGCTGAAGGAGATGTTACAACCCTCGGCAGAGGCGGTTCTGATACTTCAGCAGTAGCGATTGCAGCAGCGCTTAGGGCTGATGTCTGCGAAATATACACTGATGTTGACGGTGTTTACACCACTGACCCAAAAATTGTTCCTGAGGCAAGAAGGATTGATAAAATTTCCTATGACGAGATGCTTGAGATGGCAAGCCTTGGAGCAAAGGTTCTTCAGATAAGGTCAGTAGAATTTGCAAAGAAATACGAAGTACCGTTATATGTAAAATCAAGTTTCTTTGAAGGCAAAGGAACATTAGTTACAAAGGAGAGTGATAGTATGGAACAGGTTTCAGTAACTGCAGTTACCTATAAAAAAGATGAATCTAAAATTTCAGTTAGAAGGGCGCCGGACAAACCCGGAGTTGCGGCAAAGATTTTTGGCGCCCTGGCTGATGCAAACATTGTAGTTGATACAATAGTGCAAAACATTAGCGTTGACGGCCACACCGACATAACTTTCACAGTGGCAAAAATTGAATCAAAAAAATCCCTTGATATAGTTAAAAAAATTGCAAAGGAGATAGGTGCAGTTGATGTCAGCATTGATGATAACATTGCAAAGGTTTCAATTGTTGGCTCAGGAATGAGAAGCCACTCAGGAGTTGCATCCAAGATGTTCTCGGCCCTTTCAAAAGACGGAATTAATATTCAGATGATTAGCACATCTGAAATTAAAGTAACCTGCGTAATTGAAGCCAAATACACAGAGCTTGCAGTAAGGGTTCTCCACGATACATTTAATCTTGAGAAGGAATAATCCTTCCAACGCCACAGAAAAATAATGGGGCAGGGCTTGTTCCTGCCCTCGGACAGCCATAAAGGCTGTCCCTACAAAATAAATTTATAGAAAGAGATTTTTCATGTTTTGGGAATTTTCAGAGGCACAAGATAAAATTTTTAAAACGGGCTCCCCTCTACAAATCATTTGGGAAAAGATGGATTAAAGGATCTCTGGAAAAATAGTTTTTCTTAAGAGCTGTTAAAGCTCCTCAGACTCCTTTGTCCATGGGGGAGCGCTTTTTCCCTCAGCACAGCTCACCATTAGACCGCAGATATCAGATTTTACTATATCCTTCTGCAGAATCGATCTTAAGGCCTCTTTTAGCCTATCTTTAAATTCTGGGTCTGGTTCTTTCTCATCTCTTTCGGCTATAAGGGAAAGCGCTACCACTACCAACTCTTCTAAAAGTTTATCAAGGCTTATCTCAATCTTTAGGTGAAACTTTGCCATCTCAATCCTCCTTTAAAAGACCTTTTTTCTTACCTCTATATCTTTTACAAAATTTATCTTACCCTTTTCTACCTCTACATCAGGGTCAAGACGCAGGCGCCTTATCCATGTTTCTTGGGAAGGGGGCTTCCAGAGGATTTTATATTTTCCTACAGGGATATTCAAAAATTTATAATAGCCATCATTATCTGTGGTGGTCTCAAAAACTACCCCTACCTTTATCTCTTTGAATATGCCAAAAAAGGAATCTGCCTGAAGGATCTTTGCTATCTTCACCCTGCAACCTTGAAGGGGTCTGCCAGAAGAAAGAATCCTTCCTGCCACATCTCCTACCTCTACTGGCTCTTCCTTTTCCCTTTCTGCTATCATCTCCTTTTCTATCTGCTCCTTGACTTGAGTCATTACCTCTTTTTTTATCAGCTCTTTTATCTCTTCTTTTTTTACCCCAGGCTCATCTCTTGCCTCTTCTGACCTCTCTTCCTCTCTTTCTTTTAAGCCTTCTTTCATCCTTGAAAATCTTATCACTATATGAGATTCAGATATCTCAATCACCTTTCCTTTAATCCCTTCATTTTTATCTTTAAAATAGATTATGTCAGGATCAGGGCCCTTTTTTCCAAAATCAAGGTTTAAAGATTTTATCTCCTCTTTTTTAAATTTTATCGTTATGGACTCATCATCCATATCAAGAAGTTCTCCTTTGCCCTCAAAGAGAGGGCTTTGCCCGGTTGAGATTTTTGTTAGAAAGATGCAGAGGAAAAGAAGAGATGATAATAAGAGAATTTTTTTAAAATTATTTGGCATTAGAAAGCCCCCTTATAAAATAGATGATATTTTTAATCTCCTCCTCATTAAAGGTATTTTCCCAGGGAGGACATAGGTTGGATTTTCCAAAAAATGCAGGGCCCTTGCTTATGGACTCAAAAAGATATTTATTAGATAATTTTTCCATATATCTTTTTTCAGTAAAATTCCTGGGCTTTGGAGAGAGTTCAGTTGCAACATATCTTCCATTTCCATCCCCCTTTTCTCCATGGCAGGGACTGCAATATTTTAAAAAGATTGCCTTTCCCTTTTTCTTGGCCATGAGGGCAAAATTTGGATTATTCCCCTTTGCCTCATTTTTATCTTTTGAAATTTCACAGCCAAGAGACAAAAATAACAGTATACTTAAAAATATCAACAACTTTAAGAAAAAAGCCAGAATTCTACAATTTTTTATCATTTATCTTTAAAAGCTAATTTTTCTCCATTTATTTTCTTTTTATCTGATGCCAAAAAGGCTGTAAGAGAAGTAGCCTCCTCCTCAGATAAACCGAAGATAGGTTCTGCTGCTTGGGCGGTAAAGCGATGGGGGTCTTTTATATACTGATATATGTAATTGGAATAAAGCCTTTTTCCTGCTTTTGTTAGATCAGGTCCTATGACTCCACCTATCCTTCCCATCTGATGACAGGTATGACAACCCTTTTCAAAGAAGAGCCTCTCTCCCTTTTCTTTTAAAGAAGGCTCGCCTATCTTATCCTCTGAAAATAGCTCTTCCATCTCTTCATCAATCAATTGAGCTTTTATGTAATCAGTAATTGTCTCCACTTCTCTCGGTGTTAAATTCCCCTGAATCATATTTTTTTCAGAAGAGATATTGAACTGAGGCATCTGCTGGAGAAGCGGTCTTATTATATTGGGCGAACTCAAAAAATTTTTAAGCCATTCTCTCTTTGCCTTGCTCCCCACATAGGTCAAATCAGGGGCATAGTTTGCGCCGACTCCCCTTATCTTATGACAGGTGAGGCAGTTGATATCCTCTGCTATTAAGCCGAAGTCTCCTGAGGGCTTATAACCCTTCCATTTAAATGGGTATTTTAAATTTTGGATATCTCTTCTCTCCTTTAATCCCAATAAAAATGTAACAATTCCCTTTAACTCCTCTTCATTAAAATTAAAATAGGGCATCTTTAACTTTTCATCCTCATTTTTGACCTTTCCTTGATCAAAGATTCGCGGGTCTTTTAGTTTCTGATAAAGCCAGTCATCGAGGGTATGTTCCATCTTTCCCTCAAGCAGGGCAAAATCAAGCCTGTCAACCGCCTTATCTCCGATGTTTGAAAGCTCAGCTCCCACCTTTCCCTTTTTCTCCATCCCTTTTATATCATGGCATCCAGAGCAGCCGTATCGCCTGATTAGACCCCTGCCCTTATCTATAAAATGACTACCTATTGAGGGTTTTGCCTTTTTTATCTGAAAAGTCTCCTCAGCTTGAAATTCAGGATCCCTCATAATAAATTCTATAAGAGCTCTTATCTGGCCATCAGTAAATCTATATCTGGGCATTATGCTTTTGAGAAAATATTTCTTTGGCTCCTTTATCCAGGAATAGAGCCAGTCCCTTCCAATTTTTTCAGTTATATTTCCCAAATCAGGTCCTATGTCAAAGGCTCCTCCAAGACCATTCAAGGAATGACATATAGCGCACCTTGATTGGCCCCATAATCCTTTTCCCTTCTGATAGAGGAGATCCATTGCATTAAACTCCATATCGCTCATCTCATCTTCCCTTTTTAAAAGATATGGGTCCCAGTGGTATTTAGGAAGAGGCGCTTCATTTATGCTTTTTAAATATTCTATGATCTCAAAAATCTCTTGGGAATTTAATTTAAATGTCGGCATCCTCGGACTTGCGAGAGAATTTTTTGGCTCAAGGAGCCAGTTAAAAATCCATATTTCATTGGTCTTTAAAGTTACATTCAAAAGTGGTGGCCCTATCTTTCTCTTTTTCTCAAAGCCTTTGACATTGTGACAGCCATAGCAACCCCTCTTTTCAAAGAGGCTCCTGCCCAAGTTTAAGTAAGGCGCATCTATTAATTCTTCTTCTCTTTCATGACATTTGTAGCAGGAGGCTTCAATATAGGTTAAAGAAAGTTGGGGATATTCCCAGTGTTCAAGCCTTTTCCAACCGAATCTCTCCTTCCATTGTTTTTTCTTTGTTTCACCAGAAGGGGTATGGGAGGCATCAGTAAAACTATCAGCAGGACCCTGGCCCTCATGGCAGATGGTGCATCCGAATTTAGCTAATGGATGGGGAGACTTACTTGAAATAAAAAGCCTTAAATTGGGATGTCTCCTATAAGGCTGTCTCTCTTCTTCAAAACCAGCTTTATCTATGCCCAAATGACACGAGATGCATCTATCAACCTTATCTGGGATTTCATCATTATCAAGATCAAGGAGAACCTGTTTTATCGCTATCGGTTCTTTTTTTATATTCTCTTTTTTCTTTTCTATCTGCTCTATTTCAAAAAGAAATTTATTTTCCGTTTCGCTTAAAATCCCTCTTTTCCCTTCCATGGATTTTATCTTTTCTTTTATCCCTTCAAGGCTTTTCTCGTAATTCAAAACTATGGGTTTTGATTTTGTCATCTCGCCCTTCCATCTTTTCATAGCTTTCCATTGGCTGGAGGTTTCTTTCTTTTTATCTTTTAATTTTTCAAAGAAATATTTGACCGCATCGTATTCACTTTTGGCAAATTGATATGCCTGGTCTTTTTTGTAAAGGTTATATTCAAGATCCCACTGTTCTTTGACTAACTTTTTGTATGCTACATCTTTATTCAACTCTTTTAATAATTTTTCCCTTTTCAATCCCTTCTTCTTTAATTCTTCTCCCGAGAACCCGAGTTCGCCTTTAACCCTTTGAAAAACATCTTCTTTTGCCTTATCATTTTTTTTTAATTCCATGGACTTGAATTCCCTCTGATATTTTTTCCATTCCCTGTTATAATCATCCTCCAATGACCAAAGGAAGGTCAAAACCAGAAGAAGGGTTGAGATGACAAAGGCTTTTTTCATAGGATTAAATATTAAACCAGGGAGTGACTATCAGATATTTTAAATTTATGGTCCATGTTAAAAACATCTTTATAGGCAGAGCAAGCATTATCAAGAGAAGAACTATGGTTATTACAAACCGTAAAAATCCGAGGCTTTTATAAAAATCTCTCTTTAGGATAGCTAAGATCAAAGGTAGACCAAAAAAATAAAGAATTAGGAGAAAAAATCCAGGAAGTTCCCTGATAATCCAGTGGCTTTTAGGGTTGAGGCCTAAAATTTCTGAAAGGTTTACATTTGTTAAGGGTTCCACTTTGTAAGTGTCCCATTTTTCATAAGGGGAGAAAAAGTTCCAGCCAGGTCCCCTCAAAAAGGTTCCCACAATTATTAGAAAAACCCAGAGGATTAAAAACCCGAATAAGAATGTGGTTACTGCAAATTTTCTTTCAGAGAGGGTATAATAGCCATTCCCTTTTGGGTTTGTATCAATATAGGGAATCGCCATAAGGCCAAAAATGATAAGAAGGGGTAAAAGAACACCTGCTATCCAGGGGTCATAATAGACAAGCATCTCTTGAAGACCTAAAAAATACCAGGGAGCCTTAGCGGGATTTGGAGTCTTTGTAGGATTTGCAGGCTCCTCTAAGGGAGCATCAAGGAGGATGGACCAGACTGTTAGAAAGACAGTAACAAGGATCATAACTATGAGTTCTCTGAAGACCAGCTCAGGCCAGACATGGACTTTCTCAATCGCTTTAGGATTTGATTTTGTTCCCCCATTGTTTTCTAATTTTTTTGCAACATCATTAAGACTTGCCTTTTTTAAGCCAAGATAAGTGAAAAAAATGACCAGAAAGAGCATAAAAGCAATTGCCACATTATCCGGTTTTGTTATTATCTTTTTAAAATTTTCATTAAAACAGGAGATGATAAAATATATTAAGATAAGAATACCAAGAAGAACAGAGAACTTAAGGGAAGTTATAATTTTATAAAATTTAAGGATTAAAAAAAAGATAAAGATAACTAAGGAAAAAGAGATTCTCGGATCAAAGAGAAAGTTTAAAAAATCAATCATAAATTATAAAGAATTATAAAGGGCCTGAAATCCCGCCATCCTTTCTTACCCTCCAGAAATGGATGGCCATTAAGATCCCTGCAACCAGAGGGATTCCGACGCAGTGCCAGACATAGAACCGCAAAAGGGCATTTCCTCCAACAAACTTGCCGCCTATAAGGGCAAATCTGATATCAGAGCCCGCATCAACTATTGCAAAGGGTCCCTCATGGCCTAAAAATGGAGTTGCCCTCGCCATATTGGTTCCAACAGTGATTGCCCACATAGCTAACTGATCCCAAGGCAATAGGTATCCGGTAAAAGATAAGAGAAGGGTTAAGACCAAAAGGACAACACCGAGCACCCAGTTAAATTCCCTCGGTTTTTTATAAGAGCCTGTCAAAAATACCCTGAACATATGAAGCCAAACAGTTATCACCATCCCATGACCTGCCCATCTGTGGAGGTTTCTTAAAAGCATCCCAAAGGGAACATCAAATTCTATATATTTCATATCTATGTAAGCTTCCCTTGCTGTAGGGTGATAATAAAACATCAAAAGCAGGCCTGTTATGGTCTCCACGATGAAGAGAAAAAAGGTTATTCCTCCCATGCACCAGGTGGAGGAGAGCTTCAAGCCATCTTTTCTTAACCGTATTGGATGGAGATGCAGGAAGAAATTGGAGACAACAGCTAAAGCTCGGTTTCTCGCGGTTTTAGGAAACTCATGCCTGAATATCGATTTATAAACCTGACTTTCTAAAAGCCTCTCGATAAAATTTTTTTTGTCCATAGTAGTTTAAATTCTCAAAAAGGCTTCAGGATTTTCCCATTCTTCTTTTTCAAATAGAAACTTTGAGCTCTTATCAATGAGGATTTGACCATCCTCAGCCAAAGTTATCTTAAATTTTTCTAAGGGCCTCGGTGCAGGGCCCTCAAAATTTCTTCCATCTCTGTGAAAACCACTTCCATGGCAGGGGCATTTGAATTTATTTTCTGCCTCAAGCCAGTTAGGGGTGCATCCTAAATGCGTGCAGACTGTTGAGAGGGCAAAAAACCCCTCCTTTTCCCTGACTATCCAGACCCCAAATTTGTCTACCCATTTTGTGCTGACGCCTGAGGAATACTCCTCAGGAAATCCTGCTTTGAAAGAGGACAAGGGCTCAAAGAGGACATTGGGGAAAAAAAATCTGATAGTAGCTGCAAGGGATCCTGTAAGGGTTGCAAAAAAGGCTGCCCAAGCAAGGCCGAGTGATGTAAAAATTTTTAAAAAATTTCTCCTCGAATATTGGCTATTTACGCTCATTTATGCCTCTTGCATGTCAGACCTTTACCTCTTGATCATCTCTAATGCCCAGGCTGATACCTTTTTTATACCTTCATCCCTCTCTTTGCTTAAATTTATAAGACAGCTTTGAGCCCTTTTTTCTTTAAGGTTTCCCAGGGCCAGAATAGAACAGATCTTAAGCTCTCTTTTTTTGCTAAAAAGGGCCTTTATTAAAAAAGGAGATGCCTTTTTATTCTGCATCTTTCCTAAGGCTAAAGCGGCAAACATCTGAATCTTTTCATCTTTATTTTTTGAAAGCAGATTTATCAGCTCGTCGACAATTTTTGGGTCTTTAGATTTTTGTAGGGAAAAGACCCAGGCTGCCTGCCATCGCCTGTTGTCTTCATAACCTTTTATCTTTTGTAAATATTGAAGTCCTCCATCCCTTTCAAAAAAATAAGCTGATATAAGTAGAAAGCTAAAAACTCCTGATGAAACAATTAAGAAAGGGAGAAGGAGCATCTTTGATATAAATCTTATACTAATCCATTTTTTGATATCCCTCACCCTCCTTTATCCCTACACTCACCCTCTCTTCTATTCTTATTGCCCTTTTTATGCATATCTCCTCACAGAGGCCGCAACCAACGCATTTTTTAAAATCGACTTTGACAACCTTATCAAAACTCTCTCCATGAGGATATTTAATAAGGGTCAGAGAACCAAAGGGGCAGATTCCAACACAGTTCTCGCAGCCATTGCAGTCATTAATATTTACAATGGCTTTAGGCATCTCCTGCGGTGAAATCCTTTCTATGACCTCTCCGAGACTATTAACAATTGCTGATTGCGGACAATATCTTCCGCAGACACTGCAATCAATACAAAAGTTTACATCTATAAAATACATCTTTTTCCTCTCCCCAGAAATAGCAGAAACTGGGCATTTGATAGCGCATACTCCGCACCCTACGCATTTCTCTGTTATAAGATGTGCCATTAGCCCTCTTATTTTCTAACTAATTTGCTGAATTCCACCTGGATTTCCTTTGAGGCCTCCACAGTGATCTCCTGACTCTGGGGCCTCAATTTCTCATGCCAGACTGTTATTTTATATTTTCCAGGAGAGACATTTTTAATTATAAAATCCCCTTTTCTATCAGTCAGGGAAAAATATGGGGTCTTGCAAACAATGATATAGGCTGACATCTCAGAATGAACATTGCATAAAAGCGGAACAACACCAGGCTCATCGAATTTGACCTCTTTCACAACGCCAACATCATAGGTTCCTAAATTAAAAACCTTTGCTGAGCCCTTTGGAGAAAAGACATTGTGCCTTACAGTATCAGAATTGGGAAAATCCACAGTTGCTCCAACAACAATTGGCAACACATGGGGAATGAAGACCAGATTCTTCTGGTCCATTATGGCATGCTCTTTTGGAGAATCAAATTTTTTGTCAGAGCCGTTTTCAAGATACACCACTGCCTCAAGTCTTGAAACCCAGGGGCTTTTGACCTTACCTGTTATAGTCCCTCCTCTCTCTTCTCCTAAACCCTTCTGTGCAAAAAACAGGATGATTAAAATAAAGATATACTTTTTTATTTTCTCCCTCCTTTTTAAAAAGCAAAATCAAGCCTTGCTAAAAAGGCATCCCTGCTATTATCCTCGCCTTTTCTTATCCTTGAACCATCAACGAATTCTCCATCTACAACCACCTTTAAATTTGCCCTTATGGAGACGGTGGCGCTTACTATAAATTTTTTTATCTCATTTAAATCTTCTGAATTCGGGCCTTTAAAATTTAAATCCTCAAATCTCAGTGCACCGACAAGCCATGGGAAAAAGACATAATTTGCCTCACAAAAAAAGAGGCTGCTTCCAACATCAAATCCGTCATTGGCAGGGTTTTCATCATCGCCCCAAAGGTATGCACCGACCAAATCAAGGTCTTGGTAATTGATCCTGAAATCGACTCCGAGCCTTATAAAATCTATGTTATATTTTCTGCCCAGTCCTGCTACATCGCTTGCGGTATTTGCTCCAAAATAACCAAAATGGCCAACAGTTATGGAATTGTCCTGCCAGTTCTCTGTCTGCTTTAAGGATTCCTCAAGCTCTGCGCCTGCTCCATCAAAGCCCATCCCCCACAGTTTAAAAGCAGTCCTGTAATAAAAATCCTTTTTTGAATTGTTGTCAGGAGAATCACCGGACCCATTGGTCAGACCAAAAAGGTATTTAAATCTGCTAAAAAGGACTCCATCTATTTCAAATCCACTCTGCCTATCAAATTGAAAATTATTTGCATTTCCATTGGCAAACTCCAGATTAAAGGTGCTAAAGAGATTCTGGACTACAGTGAGCCGTCTCTCATTTGAAAAGGCTACAACACCAGGTTCAAAGAGGCCGATCCTCAAATTCAGAGCATATCTTGGAATTTTATTATCAAAGAGATTGTTAAATTGGATATAGACCCTTCGTCCCTCACCTATGTGGCCAAAAAAGGAGATATCCCTTCCGAGAGTCCCTCCCACCAGGAAAAGAAAGGTCTCAGGAAAGGTAAAATCACCCTTTACATCACCCTTCTCCCTCTGCTTTATGGCAAACCTTGTCAAGAAGGCGATGGGAGGAAGGTGAGGGAACTCTCCAGGCCAGACAGAATAGGGCCACATCATTTTCCACTCCTCAGCTCCGAGGCTTACAGGCTCATCCTTCACATAGATTTCGTCATCCTGGGGGATCTGAAAGCCATTGGCCCTAAAAGCCTCTCCAAAATCATTAAGCTTTGGAAAGACCACATGGCAGGTAGTGCAGGATGTCCTGTATTTTCTCGCAAAGGCTGGAATCGCTCCTCCCTCCTTTTCAAGAATTAAGGAAAATATTAAGCTCGCTATAATAAAAATAAATAACCTTTTCAACTCTTCTTAACCTCCATTTCTTTAAAAACCTCAAGCATAGCTATGAAGTCCTGGCAAGAAATAGGTTACTCCCAAATAGGTAAAAATGACGGATAAAAAGCCTATGATGGAAATAAAAGCAGCCCTTGCTTCCCTCCATCCCATAACAAATCTCAAATGGAGATAGGCAGCATATATAAACCATGTGATCAGAGACCAGGTCTCTTTTGGATCCCAGGCCCAGTAAGAACCCCAGGCCTGCTCAGCCCAGATAGCGCCTGAGAGGATTCCGAGGGATAAAAATGGAAACCCGAATACAACGGATTGATAGCTTATTTCATCGAGGGATAAAAGAATTGGATCCCTTTTTGGATTTTTAGATTTTGCTTTAAAAAAATATAAAAGGCTTGTAATAAAGGATAATGTAAAGGCAGCATATCCTAAAAAGCTCACAACTACATGGAAGATGAGCCAGTTGCTGCGAAGCGCAGGAATCAGAGGCTCAACCGACTTATCAAAAAAAGAGGAGTAGTTTAAAATGAGCAAAGCGGATATTGAAACAAAAAAATCCAAAAAATCAATTTTAAAAATTGCCTTGAAAATCAAATAGACAAAGACCACTGCCCAGGAAAAGAATACGAGGGATTCATAGATATTAGAAAAGGGTGGCCTTTGGGCCTCGCGCCATCTCTCTATGATGCTTAAGGTCTCAATAGCAAATCCTAAAGAAAGAATGGAAAAAGCTATCTTTTGGATAAAATCCTTTTTAAAAGCCCAGTGGATTCCATAGAGGATGCTTGATGCTAAATAGAACCCCATTGTTCCATTAAGAAGCCCTGTAGACATCCTTCCTCCCTTTTGAGTAAAATCTCGGATATAGATGAAAGCCTAATCCTAAAGTGAAAAGAAGAAATCCAGCATATATAAAAGGAACTGAAGGATCCTTGACGATCTTTAATATTGTCCATTGATAGGCAATAGGGTCATAATCATACTGGTAGAAGCTATATCCCATAAATTTTAGGGGGGCATTTACCTTGACAAGGCCTTCTGTGCTATCCTCTTTGCTAAAAATTCTTATGCTGCTTATAAGGTCTCTGATATCAGGCTCTCTTTTGTAGTAGGTCAAGATATTTTCATCTGCCTTGATATTAATATCAAGATAAGGATTATTGGAGAAAAGCCATCTTATATCCCTTTTGCCAAAAGGTTCTATGATAGCAAGCTTTAACGCAGGACCCTTTAATGCCTTTATCTCTCTTACCTCTATTGGAATGCTCGCATCTTTTGAAAAGTCAGGGGTTTCCTTTAAGATCAAAATCTTGTAAGGGGTCCCCTCTAACTTGAATTCCCTTTTACCATTTAAAACAAAATCCCATGTAATATTTTTTTCTAAGAGGGTTATCTTAAGACGGCTTTTGAAATTCTTGTATGTTTCCCTCGTAAAATCCTGCAAGATAATATTAAAATCTAAGGACCTTGGCTTATTATATCTATCATAGAAGATATTTGCCCTTTCTCCCTTCTTAAGTTTTACAAGCCCTTCCTCCCCAAACATAAGTCCAACAAGACCTCCAGCAGCAATCAATATAAGGCTTAAATGGAGGAGGATCGAGGGGATAGGTATAACCTTCCGTTTAATCCTTAGAGCAGTGCACAACAGAAGATTCTGGGAAAAAAGAAAAAGGAGAAAAATAAACCAGAAGGAGTGGTAGATGTCATTAATAGAGAGAAGACTTATTAATTTATAACCTATTCTTCCAAATCTCCCCTCATAATAGCCTTGGGGATGGTTTTGGACTATTACTGTTCCTAAAAAAGAGCTAATGCAAATGATGAGCATCAAAAATATCCCTGTCTTCATCGAAGAAAGGAAATTAAATATCGGATAAATTCTCACTATAAAACCTTTCTCAGTATGAAACAGTCCCCTTAAATTTATTTGAGCATCAGCTTCCATATTTTTAAAACCCTTCAATTGTTCTTTGCTCCCTGGTCTATCCAGTTCTTAATTTTCAGCTGATCCTCTATTGACAGATAGGGTCCGCCTTGGGGCATCCGCTCTCCTACTGGAGGCTTAGGCATGGATACTTTCTGATATATGAGGCTCTTTGTAGCATTTTTCGGGACAATTTCTGGATTGGTATTATTGTTATTACCGCCTAAAATTAAGGTATCATAAGAATCAAGCCTTAAACCACCAGAGCTATTTCCTCCTCTGTGGCAGGAGCAGTTGGCAGATAGGATTGGAAGGATATGGGCATGGAAAGAGATTTTTTTTATCCCGCCATTACCTCCATTGCCATTTCCTCCGTCTCCATCTGGGGGAGGCTCCTCTTTAGGAACAGAGGGAACAAAAACAGTGCTCGCCTTTATTTGTTCAGGCAGGTAAAAAAGAAAATCAACCTCTTCTGTTGGTCCACTTACTGCCTGATAAGCTGGGGCATTTCCCTCCTTGTTTATGTTGTCTTGGTAGGTGGCTTTTCCTTTGTCGTTGATTATTGTTGCAAGGGTGTCATCAAAGCTTGATGCTGAGATAAAGTGCATATCATCAGCAAAGCCTACTGGATTTGTCCTTGCTGACTTCCACTGCCAGATATCCACAGAGCCAGCCGTTGTCCTCATCCTGGGCTTTGGAC
>MGDH01000022.1:0-121650 GCA_001790855.1 Candidatus Schekmanbacteria bacterium RIFCSPLOWO2_02_FULL_38_14
AGCATTTCACCGCGAAGAAGCACATAAATTCTATGAAAAAAATGGTTTTGAGAAGAGGGCTTATCTTTTTTCAAAAAGAGTCATAAAGACTTAAAGATAGATAAGGAAGCTTTTAGTTGATTTAATGTAGAGACAGAGTTTATCCCTGTCCAAAAACTTCCTTCTCCCCTTGCGGGAGAGGACTCTGGGTGAGGGGGAGTTATTTTCTAACCTGGAATTTCCAGTAAATTACTCCAGACATCCCAACAATCACAAAGGTGAGTATTAGAATAGTTCTTGAGGATATCTGAACATAAATCATCTCCTCAAGGTAATGGGTAATAAAAGAGCTAGGGTAAGCTAAAGAGGGGTCGTATTGCTCATGTAACCATACTTCAAGATGGGTCAGTGGGCATATCCAGAAAAATATCTGGCTCACAATGCTGAATAGAAGGCTTGCTATATGGATATTCCGCACAGCTCTATTATACCTTCCCCAAAGAGCTCCAAAGATTATGAATAGAATCCAGAGGAAGTGTAAAATGATAACAAAATCAGCAGAAAGTTTGTAGAGCATAGACCTTGTTATACTCTCGTAAGTTATAATAAGAAAAATTTGGTAGCCGCAGGCTTTAGCCTGCGATCAAAATGACAAATTCAAATCTCAAAATCCAAAGTTCAAATGAATGTTAAATGAGGGAATGTCAAAAGATTTTTGAGATTGCCACGTCGCTATCGCTTCTCGCAATGACTTCCGGGTCCGTCTGTAAATCCCTACACCTGTACTCCAAAGACACCCTTGAAGGCAAAGCCGAAGGCAATTGAAAGGACAAAGAAGATAACAAGCCAGTGGATTTTGTAACCAAAGACATTTAGGTCTGTAGGAGAATATCTTATCTCAATTGATTCCACAACTGAGTTCTTTTTAATCGGTTTTTCTGCAGGATTAAAAATCAGATCAAAAAAACCAGAGGAAACTCTTTTTGGAGAAATCATTGTAAGTTTGTCAGTGACTTTAATATTTTTATGAAATTTCTCTCCTCCAATCTGAAATTCCAAATCAAAATTTCCATACTCCTTTGCCCTGATTCTCCAGTCTACTTCTTTCCTTTCATCAATTCTTAAAATCGGAGTCTCTACCTCTATGCCCGGGTGAGTGATAATTTTTGCTTCTATACCGTTCACATTAATGCCTTTGTTCATATTCAATACAACAATCGCATCATCCCCTGGTTTCAGAGGAGAATACCCAAACCTGAAATTAAGCTGTATCAGTATAAGAACAACCGGAATCATCATAACAAGCATAGGCATCACTGAGTATTTCATATAAGTAAAATTATGCTTTAATATGTTTTTCTGGGCATTAAGTATTAAACCCATGTCATCCTTGAAAAGCCTCACCTCAAGAAGGTGAGCTTTTATTTTTTCCTTTGCCTCCTTTATCCCTTCCTGATTTGAAGTGTAGCGGAAAATAATAAGCATAACAATTCCTGTGAGAAAGGAAATTATGCTAAGTCCCCAGAGAGGGTTTACTTCCCTGAAAGGAGAAAAAAACAGGTCAAAAATTTTGTTTAAAAAATTATTCAAAAACCACATAAGTTAATTCCAAATATCAAAATGAGTTTATTTTGAACTTTGACATTTGAGCTTTTCACGAGATGTATCCCAGTCCCTGAAGCTTCTTTTTTATCTCATCCTCTGAATCAGATTCCTCAAGCTTTGCTATCTCTTTTTCAAGGGCATGGGTTATGAATTCCTCTACAGAAGAATACCCCGCAATCTGGGAATACTTCTTCACTTTTTCAAGCAATTCCTTGTTTAATTTTATTTTTGAACCAAACATATGTCCTCCTAAAAATAAGTTCCAAATTTCAAAATCCCTGCCTGACGGCAGGCAGGCAAATGTCAAATGAATGTCAAAATCCAAATATCAAAAGTTTTAATAATCATTTGAGCTTTAGAATTTATTTGAACTTTGAGCTTTGTCATTTGATATTTTCATATCCATTTTAATAAATAGAGGTACCCACCATCTCTTTTAATTTAGGAATCCCAAACTCTGAAAGAACAGTTGGAGCTAAATCTGTAAGAGATGGATTTTTCAGTTTTATTTTTTTGTTGCTCAGGATTATTCCGGGCACTTCCTCTGCAGCCATGCAGTGGTCTCCGCTCCATTTTTCAGTATTATCTTTTAAAAGAGCTTTTGGTATTGCCCCAAGCGCTGCCTCCCATCCTGTCCTGTATCCTCTTGCATATCCAATTAAAAGGTCAGGTGAGTTTTTTACATAAGGACCTTTATATATCTCAGATGCTTTATATACTCGTAAAACTACTTTCTCGCCATTTTTTGGGTCTCTTGCTTCAAGAAGTTTTTTTGAAATTTCATCCAAAAGTTTTTCATACTCAGGCCCCTGCTCCACAATCCCGTTAGCCTCCCTGTCTGTACGGTTGATGTAAAGTCCGTTAAATCCAAGTGAGTAAGCCTTGGTACCTGACCAGTCAACATTTTCAAAAAATTCCTTGCTTTCACCAGCAGATTCATCGTTCAGCTTAATATAACCATTCTGCATGAGCCATGTATTTATCTGAAAAGAGCGGTAATAAGGAGCAAAACCGTGGTCTGACATTACAATAAGAGTAGTATTGCTATCTATCTTTTTAAAAGCTTTTCCAAGAACCCCGTCCATTTCAATATAGAGGTTTTCAATCACTTTCGCATACTTCTCTCCATTTTCTTTATCATAGGCTGGATGGGTTTTGTCAGTTGTTCTCCAGAACATATGACTATTTAAATCAGTGGTTCCAAAATAATAAAAAAGAAGTCCTGATTTAAATCTGTTCAATTCATAGTCAAACATCTCTTCTCTTTCCTTCAGAACAAAATCTGACTGCTGGAGATATTCACCATCATTTAATATTCCGCCAGACAAAGCCTTTGTATCCTCTGGCATCCCTTGTGTGTAGAAATAACCAAACTGTTCGCAAAGCTCTTCAGAGTAATCTTGCGGAGTTGAAATCGGCATTGCAGGGGCTGAAGGATCAATATTTACCGGGCTAACATAGAGTTTAAAATCAGGTCTGACCTCTTTTAAAAAAAACTTACAGATTCCATAAACACTCTGGATGTAGGGAATCATTTCAAACTCCACTCTCACCCACCTGCTCCATTCACCCTGCTTTAGAATTGCCTCCCTATCTCCTACAACAACCTTGCCAACTGGATTTTTTGGATCAAGATAGAGTACAAAATCTACTGTAGATGTTGGATTATCTTTTACAAAAGCATTCGGAGGACCCATCAGCTTACCCTCTACCTTGTTGTCCGCAACATTGGCTTCATATATTTTACCACCTGAAACATCTTTTTTCTCTGTTTCCGGTCTGTTGGTATAGAATGAAAAAGTTCCGTAGGAACCGACTATGTCAGGAGTCCCCATTCCTGAAAGAGCCCTTCCTTCTGTTTTAACCGGAGGGAAATTTGAAGGAATTCTGAAAACAGTTGTTGGAATCCCCTTATCCTCAAGAATCTCCCAAAATGCCTTTCCCTTCCTGAGAAGCAGAACTTCTCCCCCTGATAAGGGAATTATCCATTTGCCAAGTTTGATAGTATTCCCGGCTGGCTTTGTTTCTGAAGTTGAAAGGTAGGGAATCATTGTCTTTGGATCATTATGTATGAAATCAAAAATTCCGTGCCCGCCCGGTGTCAGACCAGTTATAAAATTAGCCCATGCAACAGGACTCTGAGGAGGCATACTTGTCTGAAGAGGAAGAAATGAACCTGTCTCCTTAAGATGCCTGAAATTCGGCATTTTGTCCTCACCCATCATCCTTTCAAGAAGCTGCGGGTCCATCCCGTCAAAACCAATGATAAGAACTTTTTTAGATGTATTATTAGCTTTGCTCTTGGTACAGCCTGAGACTGTGCTGATAAGAGCTATCAAAAAAATAAGAATTGCTGTAAATCTGAAATAATTCTTTTTTGTAATTTGAAAATGTTTAAACATATTTTTTATTCTTAATAACTGTAGGGACAGGGCTTGTCCCTGTCCATTATATTGGACAGCCATAAAGGCTGTCCCTATATTTAATAATTATTCCATAACTTAAAACTAATAACCCAACCACTGGAACCCTTGACCCTTTTACCCTTACCCATTTATTAATGGCTTCCCATCCATATAAGAAGGAACTTCTACGCCAAAAAGCTTCAGCACAGTCGGGGCTATGTCAATAATCTCTGGAGACTGAGCATCTATTTTCCTGTTGCAGAAAAATACTCCGGGAACAAGCCTTGGGTCAATGCAGTGGTCGCCGCTCCAGCTTTTCACATTGTCATCAAAAACAGTATGGTTCACTATTCCTGCCACTCCATCCCACGAAGCCCTGTAGCCAATATTATAACCTATGAAAAGGTCAGGTGAGTTTGACACATAAGGACCTGAAAAAATCTTTGAACTGTCAAAAACCTCCTGTATGGCAACCTCTCCCTTTTCCTCATCCCTAAGCCCGTTCAGCTTCTGGATGATTTCTTTTTTCAATTTTTCTGCTTCTTTACCGGGACTTACAATCCCCTTTGCTTCCCTTCCCTTTATATTTAAATACATTCCTCCAAGCCCAAGAGCATAAGCCTTAGTCTTTTCCCAGTCAACATCCTTAAACCATTCTCTGCTCTCATTTCCATTTTTAAGTGCAAGATAACCGTTAAGATAGAGCCACGAGTTAAGATTTATTCCTCTCCTGAATGATTTGAAACCATGGTCTGACATTATTATGAGGATGTCCTTCTCGGCAATTTTCTCCATAACCCTTCCAACAAGGCTGTCCATTTTCATATAAAGTTCTTCAATGGTTTTTCTGTGTTTTTCTGTATCCTTATTCCTGTTTGCCGGATGTCCCTCGTCAATGTAGCGCCAGAACATGTGCTGGATTCTGTCAGTTGAATCAAAGACACATGCACAGACACCTTTTTTGGTTTTTTCAAGGGCATTGAAGAACATCTTTTCTCTTTCTTCCTGTATCAGGTAGCACTGCTTCAGGAATGCATCTTCATCAATTATTCTTTCATTTAAAGCCCATGTATCTTCTGCAAGCCCCAAGGTTGCAAAAGACCCGAACATCTTCGCCAGATAAATTGAATAGAAAAATGGATGGGAGATTGGCATAGCAGGATTCTCAGGGTCAATATTAATCGGAGTCACATAGAGTTTGAACTCAGGTGAAATTTCATTGATGTAGAATCTGCATATACCGTTAACCTTAACTCCAAGCCCGGGTTTAAAGGTAAGCTTAATCCATTTTGAGTATTCACCCTGTTTCAGCCTTAACTTTTCTTCTTGTATCTTAATTTCAGCTTCCTGTTTTTCATTATCAATAGTAACTGTGAATGGAATACGCATCTCTTCCTGTTTTTTAAGCAAAGAGTTTTCCGGTCCCGCGATATAGGAAGTTATTTTATTTGCTTCAAGTTTAACTGGTATCTGGACTCCTCCTGTGTGTTTCTTCTCGCTCGTTTCTGTCGTGTAAAAAGAAAATGTCCCCTGTGTTCCCTTCAAATCAGGAACACACATGGCTGATAAAAGAACACCTTTGAATTTCTCAGGCGGGAATGTGATTGGAACCCTTAAAATTGAGCTTGTAATATCCTTTTCACTCAAAATATTCCAGAAGGGTTTGCTTTTGCGAAGCAACTGTATTTTTGGCTTGCCAATCGGAATCTGGTATTTGCCCAAAGAAATAGCTTTTGGAGCCTTCCCTACCTGACTTGAAGAAAGTTCTGGCAGGTATGTCTGCTTATTCCTGCTTAAAAAATCAAAGATGCTGTGCTTTGAAGGATTAACACCTGTAATAAAAGAGGACCACGCAACAGGAGACATTGCAGGCAAAGTGGTTCCAAGACATGTAAACGAACCCTGCTCCTTTATCTTTGCAAGATTTGGAAGTTTTCCTTCATCCATAAATTTCCTTGCAAGAAGAGGGTCAAGGCCATCAAGCCCCACAATTACAACACGGTTCACATTTGTCTTTGTAAATCCCTTCTTCCTTCTTATTGCTTTGAATAACAGCCTGATGGGCCAGATGAGGATAGAAATGAAAGCCAGAAGGAAAGTTACGAAAAGTGTTGCAAAGGAGGTCAGAAAAGCAAACCCCGCACCGGGACCAATGTAGGCGTGAAGAGTTTTTGGATATATAAAATAGAAAAAAAGAGCAAGGGATAAAATTATAATTTTTCTTTCAGTATTTTTTTTTTCCATGCCTTGTATGCTCTAAATATTTACCCTTAAAAAAAATATGTCAGGCATTTTGCCTGACTTTTTCTCGAAATCTTTACTTATATATTAAGAGAGTGTCAACCTAAAAATAGGAAAACTATTGACAAAATCTTTTATCAGCATAAATTAAAATAAAAAATATTAATAAAAACCCCCCGAGTAAAAAAATCACAAAATTAAATATTTTTTCTTTGGTAAATTTCAGTGGATATAGAACAATTGAAAATTGCTGTAAAAAATGGAAATATTGAATGGCAAAGGCATTCGTTTGAAAGAATGATGGAAAGAGAAATTTCAAGGAAATTGTGAAAGAAGTTTTGTTATCTGGAGAAATTATTGAGGATTATCCTGATAGCAAGGCTTATCCAAGTGCATTATTTTTAGGATGCATTAAAGGCGAACCTTATCAGGATAATTAAAGTTTATTGATTAAAGCTCTATAATTTTATTAATAGAGAGTTATTAGGCAGGTTCAATAATCTAACGCAATACTTTGGTATCATAGATGGTAGCCAAAGGAGGCGTTTAGATTATGAGAATAAAATCGTATAAGCAGCTTAGTGCGGAAGCACGTGGTAATTTACTTAAATGAGTCTTCAATTTAATATCGCAAAAAATACAATTATTCAGATAGTTGGCAAAACAATAACTCTTGTTCTATCTATAATTGTTACAACATCCCTTACAAGATATCTAGGACCTGAAGGATATGGCAAATATACATTCATTTTCACATATATTTCTTTTTTTGTTTTATTAGGCGATTTTGGATTAAATAGCATTCTAGTAAGAGAAATATCAAAAGAAAAAAATAATGCAGACATATTAATAGGAAATGCTTTAGTCATTAAAACATTATTTTCAACGGTAGCTATTTTTCTTTCTGTTATAATTATCTGCCTGCTTAACTACTCGAATGATATCAAAGTTGGAGTTGCAATAGCTTCTATAACTATCGCAATTTCTGCTTTTGAAACTCTCAGAATCTTATTTCAAATATACTTAAAAATGGAATATCAGGCTGTGATTGATATTGTAAGCAAGATTGTTTTTTTAGGGCTTGTATTAGGAACTATATTTTATGCAAAAAATTTATATTTTATAATAGCTAGTTTTGTTCTTTCATCCATCATTAGCTTAATCCTCACTATCTATTTTTCTTTCAAATTTATAAAACCCAAGTTTAAAATTCATTTACAATTATGGCCAAATTTACTCAAAGAAGTGCTGCCATTAGGAATATCTTTAATATTAACAATTATATATGGAAGAATTGATATCATAATGTTATCTTTAATGAAAAGCAACGAGGATGTCGGGCTTTACAATCTTGCATACAAATTTATTGAACTTTTAACACTTTTAGTTCCCGGTACTATTATGGTATCAATATTTCCAATAATGTCAGAGCAATTTAAAACGAATAAAAATAGCCTTCAGGGTCTTATCCAAAAAACTTTTGATATTATGATAATTGTTTCAGTATTTATTGCGATTGAAACAATACTTTCCGCTGAAAAGATTATTTTAATCCTTGGAGGAGAAAATTTTAAAAACTCAACATCAGCTTTACAAATCCTAATCATGGGAACTGTATTTATTTTCATAGGTAATATATTTGGTTTTTTATTAATATCTGCAGGAATGCAGAGGTTGAATTTAATAACCGATTTTATCGGAAGTGTTTTAAATATATCTCTAAACCTTTACTTAATATCTAAATTTAGCTTTATAGGAGCTTCAGTTTCAACAGTATTGACACAAGCAGTCGTACTGGTCATTGCTATGATATTTGTTAATAAATTTATAAATATCAAAATCAGCTTTCGAATTTTAAAAAAAATTATATTCATTTCTATTTTAATTTATGCTGAAATACTCTTTCTTGAATTTTTTGAAATCAATACATACACAACTATAATAATAAGCTCCTTAACCTATTTTTTGTTAGTATTTCTCTTTAAATGTTTTCTTCTTGAAGAATTAAGGCAGATTATGAAAGAAGGGCTTAATAGGCTGGGTTTTAAAGAGTTTTTTGACAAACAATAGAGGATTCTGGACTGCACCCTTTGGACTGGAGGCTTAACCGTGTAGTTTTAGGGTGACCCGTCCGAGCAATTGTTTTCTGTTTTTGTCGAGCAATATAGCTTCAAACTCTTCCGGTGGCAAGTACTGAATTCCTGAATGAACTCGCTTTCTGTTGTAGACCTTTTCTATAAACTCAGGAATGCGTTCCACGACATCCGTAAAAGTCTCATATTCCCATAAGCACACCTCCTCGTTTTTTAATGTTTTAAAGAATGACTCAGCATAGGCATTATCATAGGGGTTGCCCTTAGCCAACATGCTGATGAGAATCTAGTTCCCTGACGTAATCTCTGCAGGCATACTGGACTCCTTGAGCAGAGTGATGGATCAACCCACATCCTTTATCTCCATCCCTCTGAGAAGATTGGGATATATGTGGAAGGAATGCTCAGAATCGGTTGTCTGGATGAACCGCCTCTTGATATGCCGGAACAGGTCATACTTGTGCATAACCCTCAAAATGCGTTTTCCATTCACCCGAAGACCGTAACGAAGCCAAAGCTGGGCTCTCAATGTCCGATACCCCCAACACAAGTAATTTGCCTGTAAAGTCCTCAATCTTATCCCGCAGGTCTGCATCCACCCGTTCCCTGTCTTTCCGGCATACCTTTGGATTGTAGTAATACGTAGACTCGCTCAGTCCGATCATTTTGCACCCCTCCCTGACTGACCCACAATCTCCCCAGTGACAACGCACCCACAGGACCTTCTCATGGATGGATAAGTCTTGTTGAGTTTTTTTAAAAGCTCATTCTGGATGGTCAGCTCTCCAACCTTCTTCTTGTAACGGTCAAGCTCCTTCTCAAGCTGACGCTCACGGGCAGTGGGACTTGACTGCATCCTGCCTTAGTAAATCTGCTTTTGCCAACAGTTTATCAAAGAAGGGGAAATGTCATTCTCTCTCCCAGCCGCTGCCTTGCTGATAGCCCCACTGTCTATCTGGGATACCAGCGACCTCTTGAACTCCTCGCTGAATTGACGGTACTTCTTCATCTGTCCGACTCCTTTCTGGAAGATCTTTGCCTCTTCCTCTGTCGAACAAACAACCTAATTCTTAATGCCAAATACTCCAACTACAGGGGTGCACTCCACTCTTTGAGAAAGAACAAAACCCTGAACCCTGTCAATTTAGTCTAACCTGAGATTACAGACAGAGGGGTTTACTCCAGACTGAAGATTAATATTCATAATATTTTATGTATAGTTAGGTTCGGAAGGTTTTTTATTTGTCAATAATTATTAAGAATGTTATATGATTACTAAAATATTATTAATATTTGAAGGCTTTCATCCTTTCTAATATGGATTTGATTTTAAAAACTTATGATAAAATTAAAAATATTTTTTGACTGGTTACAGGTGTTTTTGTTTTCAATTATAATCTTCTTAACAATACCGTATACTCCTCTCTTGTGGAAGGTTTTATCTCAGGATCAGAAATCTTTTGTAATTTTTGGAATTTATCTATTGTCTTTTTCATTTATATTTTCAATCTTAATTTATCTTTTTTTCTACAAAAAAGAAAGAATGCTATTGCCTTATTTGTGGCTTTTAATAATTGCTTTTTTATATATTTTATTACTTAAGAATCTGAATGAATTTCCAGTTGAAAAGATTCATCTTGTAGAATACGGCATATTAGGATTACTTACATTTAAAGCATTAAAAAATAGTATAAAAGATTTAACTGTCTATATATTGTCATTTGTAATTACATTTTATGTAGGGATGTTTGATGAAGTAATTCAATGGATAGTCCCTAATAGAGTTGGTACGATTGAAGATGTTTGGCTCAATGTAAAAAGCAGTCTATTAATTTTGATGTTAATAGGATTAGTAATAAAACCTAAAGAAATTACAACAAATATGCATTTAAGGGATTTAAAAAGAACATATATTCCAATTTCACTGGCTGTAATAGTCACTGGAATATTTATAAACACTATTCACGGATTTGGTTTTAGAATTGAGGTAAATGATTATATTGAAGCCTATTCTCGCTTTTCAAAAACAGAGCTAAGATTAATTAATAACTTGCTTAAAAATGATTCATTTTTGCTGGAATCAACTGCTAAAAAGTTTGAGAGCGTTGATGTATTAAATTTGAAGATCCTTTCAGAAGATGGTAAAAGATTAACTTTTTTTAAAGAAGCTGCTGACCATAAATGGGAAAGAGATCACTCCTTTTCTAAAAAAAGATTTATTAAGAGCCTGAATGAACAAATTATACTCATGAATTATTATTCTTCCCTTTTTTATTTTGATTTTTTTAAATGGAGCGATGGGAAAAAAATATTTGTTGAAAGGTTTTTTCAGAATGAATTGTCAGAAAAGAGAATTTATAAAAGCCCTGTTTGCGGTATTTTGATAACTGAATTTTCAAAACTGCATATGTGGGTATTTATTATTTTTACAACTGTAATCTTTACTATTTTATTTATTAAAACCAAGGGATGATGTTATTAGGCAGATTAGAAGTAAATTACCACATGCTTCCGCACAGGGTATTCAGGTTGTTTCTTTCATAAAAATAAAATTATAGAAAATATTTTCAGTTGTAATGTCAATTTATGTAACCTAGAGCTTTCAATTTTTCCATCATTATCTCATCCTTTATTAAGTTTTCATTCTCTTTTTTGAACAGATTTTTTGGATTATAGTTTGTATCATAGGTTTCTATTGTTGTTGGAGGATATTTTGAGAGCAAATCCTTGTCAATTATTTCAGTTAATACTTTGCCATCCATATCCTTTCCAATTGGCAAACCTAAAAGATATAAAATTGTAGGAGTTATATCATAAATAGTCGGGATTTGACTGTGGAAGGTACCAGAAATATTCTTGCCACTTGCTATAAAAATCCCATCAGAACCAATTTCATGTCCACCAGATATATTATTAGAAAAAAAATTAAATATTGGTTCGTGGCCATGATCTGAAATTACAAAAAAAGTTGTATTAGCATCTTTATACTGCAATAAATCTCCTACATATTCATCTACTTGCTGATAATAATCATATATTAAATTTTCATATTTCTTTTTTTCTACTTTATTTACCCATGGGAATTTATCTATGTCAGTATATTTCCAAAAATGGTGCTCAAAATCATCTGTTCCTCTGAAATATAGAGCAAAGAAATCTATATTATTAGATGCTGCAAGTAATCGTTTTGCAATGTTGAAATAGATATTTTCTGATGTATAAGTATACTTTACATAAGATGATACAAAGTTACGCTTTTTAATTTCAGGTGAAATGTAAGATGTTATATTGTCAGAAATTTCACGGCATAAGTTAGTTGGATAAATTAAATCTTCTCTATAGCATTGATATTTATTTAAATCATTTTCATAGTCTCCAGTATTTAAAAGGAATCTGTCAGATATAAAATAACCATTAATTATTTCTGCTGGATAGGAGAAAAACCAATTCGCCATTAAGACTTTTTTCTTATTTTGTGTGAGTATATTCCAAATAGCAGGAGTTTTTCTATAAATAGGATTTATAGGATATACTCTTGTTAATCCTGTAAACTTGAGATATTGTAGTTTGCCAAATATCCCTTCTTGGAAAACTTGACACAATGGCTTGCTTACACCGTTAAGTGATATTAATATAAAGGATTTTATTCCGTGTTTCTTAGGATTTTTACCAGTAGCGATTGAAGTCCATAAGATTGGAGACTCTGTAGGTATTGAAGTTTTAATATGACTTCTAACGCCATTATCAATAAGTCTTTTTAAGTTATTTAATCCTCCCCTTTTTATCATTGGGTCTATAATATCCCATGTTGCTCCATCTACACCTATAAGAAAGACCTTGTTTTCAGAAAAAGAATCTCTCACTTTTATTTTTTCAGTTGGTATTGTATTAACTGATATTTTAGACCTATTATAAAAGATTGGGGAAACAAGAAATAAGATATAAGCAAAAACAATTATAGTGATAATTATAACTGGATTTAATACCTCATGAGATTTTCTAAGAATGTTTAAATATATGGTTGCAGATAATTTTGCAAGGATAATTGAAATTATTGCTGATACAATGACAGCACACCACATTAATATTGCCATTTTCCAGTAGTTGTCAGCAAATGGGAAGACAGAGTAATAAGAATAAGCACGAATAAATTTATTCAGAAATTGGGAAAAAAGAATCAGAGAGAAAATAATCAAAAACACAGATTGCTTAAATGGTTTTTTAATAATAAATGATGGCTTGATGAATAGAAGTGAGACATATATTCCACTAAAAATGACAGTCCCTGCGATAGATATAAGAATAGTGTAAAGTAGTATCATGTACAGAGAAATCACAAAAGCATCTGAAAAAGATATGATTCTGTCGTTAAGGAGAATGGTGCCGGCTGTAACTAGAACACCATCTAAAAAGCCAATGAGAAACAATGGTATAATTAGCCCTTTTAATTCTGAAAAGAATGTTGTATTAAGTGAATTATTTTTAGTTGTATCAGTCATAATCTAGCTTAGAAAATTCATTAGATGATTTAAAAGACTTGGTTATGCTTAAGCGATATTAAATATACAGATAGTCGAAAATCAGAAAATTGTATTATTTATTTTCCAGATTATAAACATTGTTTTTCTTCCAAAATGATTATACTCTTTTGAACGATAAATTTCATCAGATTTTTTTAATGTCAATGTTCCACCAAATACATCATATAAATGGCTAAAACTTTTAAAAAGATATTTATCATAATTTCCACTTCTAACATCAGGGTTGTCCCAAAAAGCATGGTGTACAAAATATTTTATATTTTTTTCTCTGATATAGTCAAGAAACTTTCCCTCCTTGAGATAGTCCTGAAACTCAAAATTGTTAATGACACCATCAATATTTACAATTCTTCTATTTGAAAAATAGGAGATAATTCCAGCATCCTCAAGCATGAAAATGTCATCAGGGGAGGTATTCTCCTTAATCCAGAGAGCTTCCCTGTAACCTTCGTACTGAAATCTATTCTCAACAGATCTTTTTACAGAAGCAAACTGAGCTAATAATGCAAGTATGATGAGAAGTGATGCTAAGAAAAAAGATGGTTGTTTGATGCCAGGAAAATAGTGCTGAAGTTTTTCCTCTGCTGCACGGATGATAAGAGGCATGACTAAGAGGAGAAAAACAGTATATCCTGCAAAATGCCATCTAAAAACTGCCCATTTCATAAAGAGGAGTGTATCAAAAAAATGTATTATTACATAAATAGCAAGAACTATCAATACAGCTCTGTATTCTATGTTTGGAGCTAAGTTTTTTATTGCCTTATTTTTGAATAGTGTAAGAACAAAAAACCCAATTGCAATAAAAAAAATAACAGAAAAATCAATAAACTGATAAAAGTATTCAGGGCTAAATGATGGGGTAGGAAAGGAATGTTTCAGACTTCCGCTAATGGGGGTTATATGCCCGAATGAGGAGTAATTCCATGCAAGATAAGGGAGGGGGATGAAAGATGCTGGAATAAAGATGGTAAGAATCTTTTTTAAGTATGTTCCTATTTTCTGCCGTGTTTCTGGTATCAAGACATTGTTTTGAATATTGAATGTTAGGTAGGATACTATTGATATAAAGTAAAAGATAGAGTCAAGTCTTGCGAGAAAAATGAGAGTGAGAATTATTCCAAAAATGAGGTTTTTCCTGAAATTCCCATGAGAAGTCAGAATACAGTGGTTCAAACAGTAGTTTACTGATAATAGCAAAAGGAATATAAGCAGGCCTGCCTCAAGGCCATATTCGGTTTGGCTTAAGAAACGAGGCCACATAAATATGGCAAGGGTAACAATAGGATATGGGGATCCGAACTCTCTGTAGAGAATCTTTCCTAAAAGAAATATTATGGCTCCAAGAATTACTGCCTGAAGCGTCATAACAAAGTGTATTGAGAGTTCTTCGTTGCCATTTGTCAGATAAAATATTGGGAGGATTGAAAACATCCAAAGAGGATGATACCCGTTTGTTTTGTTTATTCCGTCAAAAGTAGATGTATGTTCTTTTACAATATTCTGAGTTGTCTTAAAATAATAGAATGCATCATCTACAACTCTTCCAAGGATAAAGCTCATGTCAAGCCATGAGAATATTAAACGAGTTCCGATGACTATAAATGCTAAAATAAAAAAAAGCTTGTTTTTGCTATATAATGTTTCCATTTAAACAAGAATATTATCTATAGACATAATATTATATTAAATTTTTTAATTATATCATTGCTTTTCCTGAAGTAGCAATATCATTATTTAAGATACCTATTTTGAAATTTGACTTAAATTAATGTCATTTAAAAAGTAAATTGATAAGTTTAATGTGAATATATTTTAAAGCTTAAACATTTTTAACGAAAAAATAAGAAAATACTCATTGTCAGTTTGATATTTATCAAATTTTTCCACAAAATTATTATGTGAGACATGAACATAATTATAAAAAAAATTATAAAAGAAACTTTTAGCTTTTTTGTTTTTTACTCAGGAATTCTTTCTATATATCGTTTTTTAAGAAAAAAAAAGATAACAATATTAAATTATCATGATATTAAAGGTGAGGATTTTGAAAGACATGTGAAATATTTAATAAGGCATTTTGATATTATTCCTCTCGGTGAATGTGTGGATTGTCTGAATGAGGGTAAGGAAAAGAGCAATAGCCTTGTAATTACTTTTGACGATGGCTATAAGTTATTCTATAAAGAAATATTTCCTATACTTAAAAAATATAGTATTCCTGCGACTGTTTTTATAGCAACCGATTATGTGGGTTCAAGTAAGCTTTTCTGGTTTGATTTGCTAAAACTATATTTCGAAGAAAAAGGTGTTGAAGCCTTCAAAAAAAAATTGGAGAATATAAGAGGAGATTTTGATTCAGTAGTTAGCTCTCTAAATCAGTTAGGAGAAGATGAAAAGAGGAGAAAAATCGTAGAAATTATAGAAGGATATGAAATAGATCATGAGAATAATAACAAAGCAGCAAATTATCGTATCCTGAACTGGAAAGAGATAAAGGAGATGGCAGGAGGTCTTATTTGTTTTGGTGCCCATACAATGAGCCATCCAATACTGACCAAAATTTCACTTGATAGAGCACGAGAGGAAATTTTTGGTTCAAAGGATATATTAGAAAGGCAACTTGAAGTAGAGATAAAATTCTTTGCCTATCCCAATGGAGACGTTACTGATTTTGATGATAATATAATCAAAATTGTTAAAAAAGCAGGTTTTTCCTCTGCCCTTACTACAATTGACGGAAATTGCAAAATCGGGGATGATTTGTTCATATTAAAGAGAAAGGTGATAGATGGGAAATTTAGTATACCATGTCTTGCAGCTAAGATAGCAGGGTTGTGGGTTTCATTGACAAGAAAAGGCATATAAGTAGAATGAATAAAAAATATAACTATAATTTAAGAAAATATAAAAAAGAAGACATGAAAGAAATTTTTGAACTCATGAGATTTATCTATCCAGAAGAAAAATATAATAATTTTATTCATCGAAGGAGAAAAATGTGGGAGTGGGAGTTCTTGGAAAATCCTTTGATAAAAAAAGGGGAGGAAAAAATTTGGGTTGCTGAAGATAGCGGAAAAATTATAGGACATGTTGCAACTATGCCAGTGAAGTTGAAATGTGATGACAAATATTACATTGCCCATTTTGCAATGGATTTAATAGTTGATAGTGCTTATAGAGGGAAAGGTATTGGACAGGGTTTAATGGAAGCTTGGAGAGATAGTAGCGAAATAGCTATTGGACTTGGCTTAACTCCTGCGGTCTTACCAATCTATTATAAGTTGGGATGGAAAGTTTTTAATACAAAAAAGGTATTGGTAAAGGTATTTAAAAGTAGAAAAATTTTGAAAAAATTAATAAAAAAAGAAAATATTTTATTGAGAACTGGAGAAAAACTAATTAATTCTGGATTAAAGGCTTTTAACTTCGTTTTGAGTAAGCCTTTAAAAGTAGATTGGAAGAGTATTTTTGAAATTTATGAATTTGATTCAAAGATTGATATTTTTTGGGAAAAAGTAAAGGATGATTATAACATTGCTTTGAGAAAGAGTAAGGATTATTTAAATTGGAAATATACCAATCATCCCTATTACCAGTATAAAAAGTTTTATTATATGGGAAAGGATGGAATTAAAGGATATGTAGTTTTAAGGGAATCAGAGGAAGAGGGTTATTGCGAAGGGCATATTGTAGATATGATGACAAGAGCAGATGATTTTAAATCGATGGGTTTAATGGTAGCATGGATAATTGATTATTTTAGAAAAAATGGAGTAGAATGTATTTACTTTATGACCACATGTGCAAATCAGAGAAAAGTGCTTTTAAGGAATGGATTTTTACCTCTTAAGAGAGGTCCTGTTTTTTCTGTCTATTCCCACGATAAAGATTTGCTTAAAAGATTATGGAGTTTTAACGATTGGTTTCTAACCAAAGATTCTTCGGATTTAGAAATATCTTACATTTAATCCCCTTTGTAAAAGAGCCAACTTCCAGTTTTTAAAAATTCTGTTTTAACCTCTCTACTTTTTTAAGATATTCATAGAACTTTTTAGCCTGTTTTTCCCAAGTAAATTCTTCCTCTACTAACTCTATCCCAGAATATCCTATTTCTTTTAGGTTTCCTCGCAGATTATAGGCTCTTAGAATTCCATCCTTAATATCTAAAGGATTAGAAGAATCTATAAATATTCCACATTTCCTTTCTTTTATTATCTGAAGGTGAGCATCAATTTTGGTTAAAATTACAGGCTTCCCCATAGCCAGATATTCCATAAGTTTTAAAGGGCTACTCATTCTCCACCAAAGAAGATCAGGTAAAGGCAAAAGGCCTACATCACACATACCTATAAAGATTGGGACAATATCGTATTCTACAGGGTCATGAATTATTATATTATTTTCAAGCCCATTTTCTGCCACAAAACGTTTAAGTTCATTTTCCACATTTCCTCTCCCGAGTATAAAGAAACATAATTCTGGTATTTCATCTCTTAAAAGTTCTACAGCCTTGACAGCATCAGCAATCCCCCTTGATATACTTATTCCACCATGATACATAACAACAAATTTATCCATTAATTTAAATTTCTCTCTTAAGCTTTTTACAGATTTTGGATTGAAAAGCTTCAGAGAGACACCCGATGTCCATATCCCCATTCGTTCTTTTTCTATTCCATAATCCTTAGCAATTTTATCTCTGTAAAGTGGAGTAATAACCGTAAATCCATCAAATAAATATTTACATAAGTAAATTGATAATTTAAATCTTAAGATATGAATTTTATCCTGAATTCCAAATGTATCAACAGGAATACTTCTTATGTCTAATACAAACTTTGTTTTTATAATCCTGAGTTTAGATAATATATTGAAAGGAAACGTTGTTAACACGCAGTAGTGGTCAAGAATAACGTAATTATAATCCTTAAATATTACTTTGAATAAAAGGTAGAAAAATAGTGAAAATTGAAATGAAATACTTGATAAAAAAAAATTTCTTGGATATGGAAGAAAAGATACGTCCAAGTTTTCAACAGAGAGCGATTTCTTGTTTTTTAATGCTGGAATGAGTAATTTTACTTTATTGCCAAGCTTTTTTAACTCAAAGGCCATTTCTTGCCAAGTGGCAATATCGAGATTTTCATTAAAGTCAGTTTGAGTTATCCAGATAATTCTCATGAAAACGAACTGTTATTATATTTCTTTTACTTTGTGTAAAATATTATGAAAAAGCAGAAATGATTGCTTTTTGAATTTTAATTGACTGAAATATAACTGATATAGGGTTATTAATCAACAAAAATGAATTAGTAATTAATACTTAGTTTATCATGAATTTTTTAAGTTTTCTAAAAAAATATTATAAATTAACTTTATTTTGATTATAAATTTTATATTTACAAAGCAATTTTAGATATGATTGAGAATAATAAAAGGATTTTAAAAGTAATTATGTGTTATTTTATAGATTTAAAAGAATTACAAATAAAAAATTAAATTAAAAAAGGAGGTTGTGTGAGAATTTTAGTAACTGGGGCGAGTGGAATGTTGGGCAGCGATCTTTGCAAATTATTTTCTGAAAAATACGAAATATTGGCTACGGATCTTTCAAGTCGGATATCGCAAAAGTGGAATTGTGGTGCAAAAATTATGGAAATGGATGTAAGAGACTATGAAAAAATAAATTCTGCTTTTCAATTATTCAGGCCTGATTTTGCAATCCACTTAGCTGCAAAGACTGATGTTGATGGATGTGAAAGTGATGTTGATGGGGCTTATGGAACAAATACGATTGGAACAAAAAACATAGCGTTAGCGTGCAGGAAGTTTAATTCGGTTATGGTATATATTAGTACGGGAAGTGTTTTCGATGGTGAAAAAGAAGTTCCCTATACTGAGTTTGACATACCAAATCCTATGAGTATTTATTCTAAGTCTAAATACGAAGGTGAATTGATGGTTCAAAAACTTTTAAATAGATTTTTTATTTTTAGAGCAGGATGGATGTTTGGTGGAGGAAAGGAGGATAAGAAATTTGTTGCGAAGATATTGGATTTGGCAATGGCAAGAGATGAACTAAAAGTGGTGAATGATAAATTTGGGTCTCCAACTTATACAAAAGATATTTCAAAAGGAATAATGACTATGATAAATTCTGAAGTGTATGGGCTATATCATATGGTTAATCCTGGATATTGCTCAAGATACGAATGCGCAGAAAAAATATTAGAGTTTGCAAAAATTCAGAAATGCAGACTTATCCCTATCAATTCAGATGAATTTCCACTTCCAGCTAAAAGACCAAGAATGGAAGCTTTAAGAAACTACCATTTGGAACTTATTGGAATGAATATCATGAGACCATGGAAAGAAGCACTCGAAGAATATATAAATGAGATAGCTTAAGGATTAACTAAAAATATTTAACTGCCTATGAAGATTTCTATTATAGGAATTAACGGAATTCCAGCTCAACACGGAGGATTCGAGACCTGTGTTGATAATACAAGCACAAGGTTGGCTGCAAAGGGTCATGAGCTGACAGTTTACTGCAAAAGAAGAAATATAAAATTAAAAGATAAGTTTTATAAGGGTGTGAGAGTTATAAAGCTCCCCTCCATTGGTAACAAGCATCTTGAAACCTTAAGCCATAGTTTTTTGTCTGTAATTCACCTTTTATTTAAAAAATGGGATATAATTCATATTTACGGTATAGGGAGTTCAATTTTTGCACCATTTCTGAAGATGTTAGGTAAAAGGATTGTGGTTTCTGTTGATGCCCTTGATTGGGAAAGAAAAAAATGGGGAAAAGTCGCGAGATGGTATCTAAAAAAGTCGGCTTATTTTGCTATAAAATATTCTGATGAAATGATTGTGGATTCAAAAATAATTCAGAAATTTTACAAAGATAATTTTGCAAGAGATGCAGTATATATTCCATATGGAGCATTAGTAGGGCGGAAATGTGATGAAAAGGTTTTGAAGAAATTTAGTTTAATAAATGATAAATATCTACTTTTTGTTGGGAGATTAATTCCTGAAAAAGGAGTCCACCACTTAATTAATGCTTATAAAAAGTTAGATACCGAACTTGATCTTGTTATTGTTGGCGGAGATTGGTTTGCAACTGACTATATTGAGCATCTAAAAGATTTAGCCAGTGGAACAAAAACAAGATTCCTAGGGTTCGTTTACGGAGAAGATTATAACAACATTTGCAGTGGTGCATATGTTTATATCCAACCTTCTGAAGTTGATGGAACTTCTCCATCACTTCTTGCATCAATGGGATTTGGGAACTGTGTTATTGTAAATGGAATTCCAGAAAATTTAGAAACTATCGGAGATGCAGGTTTAAGCTATAAAAATAATAATGTTGAAGATTTGAAGGAAAAAATAAAATATCTTATATTAAATCCAGAAAAAGTGAATGAGTACAGAAAAAAGGCTGAAGACAGAATCAGGCATTACTATGATTGGGACAGGGTTTCAAAAACGCTTGAAGAGGTTTATAGAAAAATAATCAATGGTGAAAAAGTAGTTCCTGATCTTTATGAGTTTGTCAATTAGTCTTGCAGTTAATTTATTTTATAGATAGAATTTCGAAATCAAGTAATCTTTATTGTTCGCAAGCCTTGCGAAGCATTATAATTTTTTTGACAGGGTCATCACTGTTAAAAATTTCAGATCCAGCAATTAATATATCAGCTCCTGCCATGGCAATTTGTTTTGCATTATCATTTTTTACTCCTCCATCTACAGCGAGCAAAATGCGGGAGTTTTTCTTTAATATAAGGTTTTTTAGCTCTTCTATTTTTTTTAATACATGAAAAATAAATTTTTGCCCGCCAAAGCCTGGATTTACTGACATAAGAAGGACTAAGTCAATATCAGGAAGTATGTATTTAAGGGTACTTATTGAGGTAGCAGGATTTAAAGCTATTCCTACTTTTGATTTAAAACTTTTTATAAGCTCGATTGTTCTATGAATGTGTTTACAGGTTTCCTGATGAATTGTAATAAATTCACTTCCTGCTTTTGCAAATTGCTCGATATATCTATCTGGATTTTCTATCATCAAATGAACATCAAGTGGAAGTTTACTAATTTTTTTTAATGCAGTTATAATCATCGGACCAACAGTTATGTTGGGGACAAAATGCCCATCCATGATATCTACATGAATTAAGTCAGCATATTGTTCAATCGGTTTTATTGCTTTTTCCAGATTGCTAAAATCTGCAGATAGTATAGAAGGTGCAATTTTTATCATAGAAAGCTCCATTTAAAAATTTTGTTCTATTGTTTTTATCCCATCGATGAAAATTGTTATATAAGTTTTCCCAATAACTTCAATTAAGAGATTAATAGGTTTTCCGGGTGTGACAATTTTGTTAAATAATTCTTTGCTTCCTTTTGCATTTTTAACAATAATTTTTACGTTTTTATTTTCACTACCATCAGGAACTTTATAGCTGAAAGGTCTAAAAGTTTTAAGAAGTTGTGGTTGAGTTCTAAATGATGTTTTATTTATTGTTAGCTTCACAACTTGGCTGTAAGTTAAGGGATATCCAGGTTTTGGATCTTGATCAAAAACTGTATCCGGAGGCTGAGTAGGTGCTGATATTTTTTTTGGTTCTACTATGTTCACATTTAATTTGTTTAAAATTTTTAAAGCCTTTTCTTCCTTAACACTAATAAGATTAGGCATTAAGAAGTTATTTTCTTTTTTGCCAAGGCTTATTAAAATGTTTACAGAATCTCCAGGGCTTCCTTTTTCATCTGATTTTGGTTCCTGTGCTATGCAAGAACCTTCAGGGTATATATTTGAATGAACTTTTAAAATATCTCCTATCCTTAACTGCTTCTCTGTTAAAGATAATTCTATTTCTCTAAGTGATTGCCCCAAAAGATTTGGAATTAAGAGAATACGAGGTCCTTTGCTAATTAGTATTTTAACCATTCTGCCTTTTTTTATTGTTTTACCAGGTTTGGGTTTTTGGAAAATTATATGGTATATTGGTATATTGTTATCATATCTTGTTCCTTCGACAATAGGATAAAGGTTATTTTGTCCAAGGGTTATAAGTGCTTGGTCTAGCGGTTTATTGGTAAGGTCTGGAATCGTGACATTTCCGCTTTTGATAACAATATTCATTACCATTAAGCCACTTGTAAGCCCAGCAATAATGAAAGTTATTATGATAAGTGAATATTTTATTAGAGTTTTTATTAGCTTGTTTATCATTCCCATTCTATGTATTTGTTTTTAGCCATATAAACTTATCAGGAAGCTGAAATTCTGTCAATCTATAGACAGATATAGTTTTGTTTTCCATATTTCTTGACACCGGAACTGTTTGAAAGTATTGTTATTTGAATTTTGCTACTCTCTTTATTAGATAAAAAATATAAAATAATTAAAAGGATATTATTTTCTATGAATAATTTGATAATATTATTTACGACTGGATTTTATTCTGGGTATTTTCCTATCGCATCAGGAACTGCAGGTTCCTTTGTAGGTGTTGGTTTATATCTGTTAATGGATAGATTTATATCAGTTCCTTACTATGCAGTAGTAACTCTTGTTGTTTTTATTTTGGGTATATTAGCTTCTTCAAAAGCTGAAGTTGTTTTTGCTAAAAAAGACAGCGGAAAAATAGTAATAGATGAAATTGTTGGTTTTATGGTTACAATGTTTGCAATTCCTTCGACCTTGAAATATGTTTTGGCTGGATTTTTTCTTTTCAGGGTTTTTGATATCATTAAACCCTTTCCGATTCGAAGGTTTGAAAAACTTGAAGGCGGGCTTGGTGTTATGTTGGATGATTTTATAGCAGGGATTTATGTTAATTTAATATTGCATGGGTGGAAATATTTAGGATAATATAAAAAAGGGTAAAGAATATAAACAAACTTGAGATTAAGACAGTTAATTTCCTTAAGATGAATCATTTCTTGTTTTTCAGAAAGACATCATCAAAAATAGATCTGCTAATAGCTTTTTCAGCAATAATTTCTCCTCTGATTTGGTATGTTCCTTTTTCGATGTCTTTTTTAAGAGCTTCTATTTTTTGGGACCTAATTTTTTGAATATCTTTTAAAATTTTCTTTGAATTTGCCATTTTCTAGGTTCCTTTAAAAAATTAATATTTCCTTTTAAAGCTTTCTATTTTGATAACTTCTTAATCAAGAAAATAAGTTTATTAGGAATCTATCGGTTAAACAGTATTTAGTTTAAGACTTAATTCAGAATAGTAAATAATTTTAATACTAATATCTTGGGAAATAAAAAAGAATTTCAGTATCTGAAAAGCTCCAAAATAAAAAATGATTGTGATTTTTGATATTCTCATTTATTATTTAAGCAAATTACCTTGATTTATTATCAATATTTATTATGTAAACAATAAAAAATAAAGAAAATATAATATGAAGAGAGAAGAGCTTTCAATATTACCAAATAATAAACTGATATCTACCATAAAAAAGTTTAAAAAAAAACACAATGCAATAATTCTTGCTCACAATTATCAAAGAGATGAGATTCAGGAAGTTGCTGATATCTGTGGTGATTCCCTCGGACTGTCAATTGAGGCTTCTAAAACAGATGCTGAAGTAATAGTTTTTTGTGGAGTACATTTTATGGCTGAAAGCGCTTCAATTTTATCTCCCCAAAAGACAGTTATATTGCCTAGAATTGATGCAGGATGTCCTCTGGCAGATATGGTTGACGTTCCAAGATTAAAAAAGAAAAAGGAAGAACTTGAGAACATTCCTGTAGTCTGCTATGTGAATTCTTCAGCTGCAGTTAAGGCTGAAAGTGATATCTGCTGTACGTCTGCTAATGCTATTAAAGTTGTGAGTTCATTAAATGATGCTGATAAAGTTTTAATGATTCCAGATAGAAATTTGGCTTTTTATACATCAAAATTTACATCAAAAGAAATTATCCCTTGGGAAGGATTTTGTCCTACCCATCATTTGTTAAAGGTTGAGGATGTACAAAAAGCAAAAACTGAGCATCCTAATGCTCTTTTTATTGCACACCCTGAATGCACTCCAGAAATACTTAAATATGCTGACCATGTTTGCAGCACCTCAGGAATGTATAGGTTTGCTAAGGAGACCAGTGAAAAGGAGCTTATCATAGGCACAGAGGAGGGAATTCTGTATCGCTTGAAAAAAGAGAACCCTGATAAAAAATTTTATCTTCCTGCAGAGCATGTGCTGTGCCCGAATATGAAACTTACAAGGCTTGAGGATATTGCTGTAAGCCTTGAGACCTTAGAGCCTGTAGTTAAAGTTCCTGAGGAAATAAGAGTTAAAGCATACCAGGCTTTGAAGAGAATGATAGGAATACCCAGAGACTGAGGGAGAAGGTGGGAAGGTCACATCGTTCTAAATCTTACAGGTATTTTCTCTCCATTGCCTCTTTCTTCAGCAAATCTCTGAAATCAGGATGGGCAATAGAGATAAGGGCTTTTGCCCTTTCTCTCAGGCTTTTCCCGTGGAGATTTGCAGCTCCGTATTCTGTTACAACCCAGTGGACATCCCCACGTGAGGTGACGACTGCAGTGCCGGTGTCAAACCTTGGGACAATGCGTGAAATCTTCCCGTTTTTGGCTGTAGAAGGTAGGGCAATAATCGGTTTCCCGCCCTCTGAGCGGGCAGCGCCACGGATAAAGTCAACTTGGCCTCCTATCCCGCTGAATTGTTTTGTTCCAATCGTGTCAGCGCATACTTGGCCCGTAATGTCTATCTGAATTGCAGAATTAATTGCTACCATTTTATTGTTCTGAGTTATTATGAAAGGGTCATTTGTATAATCTGAAGGATGAAGTTCTACAATAGGGTTGTTATCTACAAAGTCGTAAAGATTTTTACTTCCCATTAAAAAACTTGAAATTATTTTTCCAGGATGGAGAGTTTTCTTCTCATTATTGATAACACTTTTTTCAACGAGTTCAATTATACCATCTGAGAACATTTCAGTATGGATCCCAAGATCTTTTTTGTTACCAAGAAATGAGAGTACAGCATCAGGAATTCCTCCTATTCCCATTTGAAGGGTTGAACCATCCTCTATGAGGTCTGCTATATGGCTCCCAATTTTTCTATGTACCTCAGATGATTCACCCTTTAGCAGAGTGAGTATAGGTTCTGAGCTTTCAACAACTGCTGTAAGTTTTCTTACATGAATGAAACTATCTCCGAAAACACGCGGCATCTGATCATTGACTTCAGCAATGACAATTTTGGCATTTTCAGCAGCAGGTTTTATGATATCAACTGATATACCAAAAGAGCAGAAACCATGCTCATCAGGAGGAGAGACCTGTATCAGCGCTACATCAACAGAAAGAGTTCCATTTTTAAACAGTTTTGGAATTTCCGAGAGAAATATTGGGGTAAAGTCAGCTCGTCCATCATTTACTGCATCTCTAGTATTAGTACCCACGAAAAAAGCATTATGCCTGAAAATTCCTTGATATTGTTTATGTGTATAATCTGCAATTCCTGTTGTCAGGAGACTTATAATCTCTACATTTCTTAGTTTTGGGGCTAAGCTGTTTAAAGCCTTTACCAAAACCTGAGGTTCAGCGCAACCAGAACCAATAATTATTCTATTCCCAGATTTTATTAGCTCAACAGCTTTTTCAGGTGTTGTTACTTTGTTTCTGTAAATAGCTGGCCAGTCCATTAGAATAAACTCTCAATAGGGAAGTATTTTTTCTTGAAAAGTTCAGCTAATACTTTCATGGTTATTTTGCCTTTATGGGTATAAGCACCTGATGCTATATCCGGGATATATTTAAGAAAATCATCTCCAGAATTTGTAAGTTCAAGAATATATGGGAAAAGGACATGGCTTATAGACAGTGAAGATGAGTGAGCGACCAGAGATGTAATGTTTGGAACACAGTAATGAATAACACCTTTGTATTCATAAACCGGAGATTTTAATGTAGTTGGCCTGCTTGTTGCTATGCATCCTCCCTGATCAATAGAAAGATCTATAATAAGAGATTTCTTTTTCATTGAAGCCACCATTTCCTCAGAAACTACAATCGGGGCTTTGGCTCCTTTTATATAAATGGCACCAATGACAACATCAGATTCCTTTACCCATTCTGTAAGACCATGAACACTTGAGAAACCAGTATGAACCCCCTTTCCATAATGTCTTTCAACCATTCTCAGCTTTTTGATGTCTCTATCAACAATAAGAACATTCGCTCCTAGAGCTGAAGCTGTTTCTGCCGCTGCTCTGCCAACAGAGCCAGCTCCTATTACAAGAATATTGGCTGGTTGAATTCCTGGTGCTCCGCCCAAAAGTATACCCTTTCCTCCAAAATTACTCTGAAGATACTGTGTTGCAACATGGATGCTTAGACTCCCTGCAATTTCACTGGTAGCTGAAAGTATTGGTAACTCTCCGGAAGAATCAGATATGACCTCAAATCCAATAGCAGTAATTTTTCTGTTTAAAAGTTCAGCAAGATATTTTTCACTTGCAACTGCCAGATGAAGAAAACACATCAGAATACTTCCTTTGTTCATTAAAGAGATGACTTCAAATGGCGGCGGTGTAACTGTTAGTATAAGTTTTCCTCTCTGATAGGCTTCTTCAGGGGAATAGACAATTTTTGCACCTTTGTTTAAATAATCTTCATCACTGAAATCGCTAGCTGTTCCTGCACCTTTAAGAATATAGACATTGTGACCATTCTTTACGATTGTGCTTATTGCCCCAGGGGAGAGCGGAATTCTTAAGTCCTGCTCTTGAGGATTATAAACTATGCTAATATCCATATTTTTAACTTAACTAAGGATAAAATTAAATTCTAATATTTCAAAAAATTTCAGAAATCAAATAGTTCTTAAAGCCAGAGGAAAAAGTTTAGACTAATTATTTGGGATTTTAATTTGTTTTAAACATAGATGTCAAAATCTAATATCTATTTAGTTTGATACAACTTATTCGCAAATAAAGTTTTTAGTATTGCTGAAATAGTTTTCCCCATTTTGTGTTCATAAATTCTTTCACAACCTTTTTACCTTTTACAGGATACCAGAAGAAATCATGGTAAAAATATGAACCAAATACAAAAAGATATACAAGTGGTGTATGGAAAAAGAGTTTCTGGAAAATTTTTAAAGGAGAAAACCAGAGAATATCTCCAATGTAGCTTGCAGTATTATCTCCGACAAAGAAGTTGAAGTTGACTTTTGATATGTCATCTCCAACAATTTCTATTTCTTCAATTTTTCCAACACCCAAACCCTGTTCATGGGCTAATCTGATATATTCAAGACTCATGGGGTCAAAGCCCATCATCTTGGATGCAACTGCATCTATAGCAACACAATCACCACTTGCCAGAATATAGTCTTTCTCAACAGGAATCATTGTTCTTGGTCCTGGTCCGTTTCCGCATGTAGTTCCATCCATTACAGCAAAAATTCCGGAGTGGATTTCCTTTTGTATTGCCAGAAGGTCAACAAGGGTTTTATGGATTTCGCTGTGAGTGTAATGTCTGCGAGTATTTAAAAGTCCACCAAAGGCATTCTTCATAGCTCCGGTAGTTGTAGTATATATATGGGTTTTCATAGTTGGGAGATGGATAATATTTTTATCAAAGAAAAAGTCGGGAAGATAAATTCCTTCGGGATAGATTTTGTAAAGAATATTCATTTTCGCTTTTGGCTCGTAACGAATCCATTTTATATCTTGGGGAAGGAAATTATACTTTTTAGGAATATCATATTTTTTAAAAACCGGATTGAATTTATTAAGTTCTTCTCCCTTAAAAGCATTTGTAACAACGGTTTCATTTGCTACGGACACAAGTTCAGTATAACCAGAAGATTTTAATTTTTTTATTGTTCCTTCAAGCTGCCATGGGGTTGTATTTGCACCAGGGAAAGGGAAATGCCATGAAATGTTATCTTTTAATATTGTGGTTTTGTTTTTTGACAGGAATTTATCAAATTCAGCCAAATCAAGTAATTTCTGATAGTCCTCGATTACTGTTTCAGGTCTTGTCTTTAAAACAGCAACTTTGGTTTTTGCCATTTAGTTTCTCCTTATGTAACACACTTGTTATTTAATTCGTGGCTAATTTAAAAAACGATTTATTTTTTTATGACCTTTAATTTAACAGCACCTAAAGATGATCTTACAACTTTTATAATGCCTTCAGTATCAAGTCCGAATTTTTCTCTCAATTCTACCTGAGACCCGTGTTCGACAAACTCATCAGGAATTCCTATTCTGCAAGAGACAGAATTTGCCAGTCCGTTTTCTGTTAATATTTCTAAAACTGCACTTCCAAAACCACCCTGAAGAACATTTTCTTCAATAGTTATAACTATATTTACTTCAGAAGCAATATTGCAGATTGTAGTTCTGTCCAAAGGTTTTATAAATCTTGAATTAACGACAGCTGTTCTGATACCATCTTTTTCTAATTTTTCAGATGCACACAGTGACGGATATACCATGTTGCCTATTGCTAATAGGGCAACATCTTTTCCTTTTTTAATCACCTCTGCTTTCCCTACTTCAATTAATTTAAATTCCTTTTCGATAACTACTCCGGTACCAATGCTTCTTGGGTATCTTATTGCAACAGGTTGATTCATATTAATAGCAGTATAAAGCATATGCTGTAGTTCATTTTCATCTTTTGGTGACATAACAATCATATTGGGCATAAACCTTAGGTATGATATGTCAAAAACTCCCTGGTGTGTAACCCCATCAGAGCCTACTATTCCTGCCCTATCTATAGCAAATATGACCGGTAGATTTGGGATACATACATCATGTATTATCTGGTCAAAACCTCTTTGTAAAAAGGTTGAATAGATAGCAACTATAGGTTTAAGTCCTTTTGATGCCATGCCTGCAGCAAATGTTATCCCATGTTGTTCAGCTATTCCAACATCATAAAACCTTTCAGGGAATTTATCCCTGAAAATGCAGAGGCCAGTACCTTCAGCCATAGCAGCAGTTACTGCTACTACCCTTTCATCTTTTTCTGCAAGTTTTAAAACTGTTTCTCCAAAAACCTGTGTATAAGATGGAACAGTTGATTTTTCTTTGCTAAAACAGCCGCTTTCAATCTCAAAAGATGTTACTCCGTGGAAAGTGCAGGGATTTTCTTCAGCATATTTATACCCTTTTCCTTTTTGAGTTATCACATGGATTAAGACAGGACTTTGGATTTCCTTAACATTTTTTAAAGTTTCTATCAGGTAATGAATATTATGCCCATCAATTGGTCCTACATACTTAAAACCCAATTCTTCAAATATTATCCCTGGTACAATAAGGCTTTTAATTGCTTCTTCAAGCTTTCTTACCTGCTTTGCCACCCGGGTACCGATTTTGGGGATGCTTTTGAGCAAGGTTTCTATCTCTTTTCTGAATTTCATGTAGCGGGTTCCAGTAGTAACCTTTGACAGATATGCTGCAATTGCTCCTACATTTGGGGAAATTGACATCTCATTATCATTTAATACGACTATGAAGTTTTTCTTAAATCGCCCCGCATGATTTAACCCTTCATAGGCTAATCCTCCGGTAAGCGAACCATCACCAACAACTGCTATTACATAGTTTTCTTCTTTCAGATGACGCATTGCCTCAGCAATACCCAGAGAAACAGAGATAGAAGTGCTTGCGTGCCCTGCAGTGAAAGGGTCATAGATACTTTCTTCAGGGTGTGGAAACCCGCTCAATCCTTTATATTTTCTTATTGTAGAAAATTTATCCTTTCTGCCAGTTAAAATCTTATGTGCGTAACTCTGATGGCCAACATCCCATACTATCTTATCATCAGGGGCATTAAATACATAATGAAGGGCAATTGTAAGTTCTACAACACCAAGACTTGATGCAAGATGTCCACCATTTTGTGAAATAATCTTGATTATCAGTTCTCTGATTTCTGAGGCTAATACATCAAGTTCCTTCAGTGTCATCTCTTTCAAATCATTTGGGTAATTTATCTTTTTTAAAATTTCTTCCATATTTAATTTTTTCTATTATTTGTTTCTTGAAGTTATGTATTTTGTTATCTCCCTAAGCAGTTTAGCACTGCTACCAAAGTTCTGTAAGATATTCAATGCTTCTTCAACAAGCTGACTGGCTTTCCTTTTGGAAGTATCCATGCCAAGGCATTGTGGATAAGTAGCTTTGTCAGTTTTTTTATCACTTCCTGTTTCCTTGCCAATTTTTTCTTCAATCCCTTCAATATCAAGAATATCATCTATTATCTGAAATGCCAAGCCTATTTTTGTACCGTATTGAGTTAGGAGTTTAAGGTTTTTTTCAGATGCTTTTGCCACAATTGCTCCTGCTCTTACGGATGCTGTTATTAATGCTCCGGTTTTATGTGAGTGAATATAATTAAGTGTTTCCTCCTTTACCATTTTTCCTTCTGACTGAATGTCTGCTGCCTGTCCTCCAATCATTCCGTCAATTCCTGAGAAGAATGCTATGTCATTTATTATTTTTAGTGTTAAAGAAGGGTCAAAATTTTCAAGGTTATCCTCATCACTTATTATTTTAAAAGCAAGAGTCAAAAGTGCATCACCCGCTAAAATAGCTATCGCTTCACCGAAAACCTTATGATTTGTCAATTGTCCTCTTCTATAGGTGTCATTATCCATTGCAGGTAGATCATCATGGATTAACGAGTAGGTATGAATAAGTTCAATGGCGCATGCAAATGGGATTGCATATTTCACCACACCTCCGAGGGTTTCGCAGATTACAAGAGTAAGAATTGACCTTAATCTTTTTCCTCCAGCAAAAACACTGTAATTAATGGATTCTTTGAGAGAATCCGGATATCCACTGTATTGAGAAATGAATTTTTTTAATGAATCTTCAATTAATATTTTCCTTGATTCTAATTCTTTTTTGAGCTCCATACTGTTTTTATTCATCAGACTCTTCACTGTTGAGTTCATCAAAAGGCTTTATTATGTTTGATCCGTTTTCTCCTTTAATCAGGATTTCAACTTTTTTTTCAGCTTCTTCAAGTTTTGAAGCACATACTTTGCTGAGGTTAATACCCTCTTCAAATAACCTCATGGATTCTTCTAAGTTAAGGTTTCCTTCTTCAAGTTTTTTTACAATTATTTCAAGTTTCCCAAAGGCATCTTCAAATTTTATTTCATTTCCCATCAGCAGAATTCCCCTTTTGAAAAAATATTGATTCTATAATTAATTTACTTCACAAGATATTTTTCCATCTTTTAAGGTCAAGCTTAATTGTTCTCCTGTTTTTACCTGAGATATGCTTTTAATAAGGTTTCCGTCATTTGATTTCTGGCATATGCAGTAACCTCTTTCCATCTGAGAATAAGGGTTAAAAAAATTTAATATTTCAAATCGTTTCGAATACTCCTTTTTGTAATTTGCTATCAATACCTTCATTGCTGATTGAAGGCGGTTTTCAATTTGTTTTAAAATTCCCTGATAGCTTGATATTCTGTAAGTTGGCTTATGAGCCAAAAATTTTCCATACATAATGATAAGGGACTCTTTCTTTTCACTGATGAGATTAAGAGTTTCTCTATTGATTCTGGATGTCAGTTCGTCAGTTTTCTGATAATATTTTCGAATGAGGCTTAATGGTGTATATGCCTGGCACAGGCTGATTAATAGCTCCAATGATTTATTTAGATATTTTATTTTTGACAGAAATTTATCTTTTAATCTGCTTTGCAGAAAATGCAAATTCTTTTGGATTTCTTCTTTGCTTGAAATTACAAGTTCAGCTGCTGCTGATGGGGTTGGAGCTCTGACATCAGCTACAAAATCAGAAATAGTATAATCAATTTCATGTCCAACAGCAGAGATGACAGGTATTTTTGAGGCAAAGATAGCTCTTGCAACAATTTCTTCATTAAATGCCCAAAGGTCTTCAATTGAACCTCCACCCCTTCCAACAATCAAAACGTCAATATCACTAAATTTATTCAGTTCTTCTATTCCATAAGCTATCTCTTTTGCTGCTTCATCGCCCTGGACTTTTACTGGATAAACCAGAATATGCAGGTTAGCAAATCTTCTGTTAATTACATGGATTATGTCCCTTATTGCTGCACCGGTTGGAGAGGTCACAATTCCGATTTTTTTTGGAAAAAAAGGGAGCTTCTTTTTAAACTTTTTTTCAAAAAGTCCCTCTTCTGCAAGCTTTACTTTCAACTGCTCAAAAGCTAACTGAAGGGCACCTATCCCTTTTGGTTCTATGTAATCAATTATTATCTGATAGATTCCCCTTGCTTCGTAAACTGTTATTCTTCCATTCACAATTACGCTAAGCCCGTCTTTGACATCAAATTTTATAAATCTTCGTTGTGTTTTAAAGATTACAGCTTGAATCTGGGCAAACTCATCTTTTAAAGTAAAATAGATATGTCCTGAGGATGGAATTTTTAAGTTAGATATTTCACCTTCTATCCAAATATTATTGAAATTTAGTTCTAGTTTTTCTTTAATAAGCTGAGTAATTTTCGAGATAGTATAGATTTGAGTTTCTACCATAGTTCAGTAAACCTCATGATTTTGAGATTGAGCTTAAGAGAAATAATACTCTGTGTCAAGGGAGTTTTTATAGTTTCTGAAAACTGTTTTATTTCAGAAACACAATAGGTTCTAAGCTATTTATTTTTATGGCTTTTGAGGACTATGTTTTTAAATTTTTTTTAATGTCGGGTTTTTAGACACTTTTTATATTTATAAAACAATGAGTTAGATTATCTCTGCTAAAAAATGTCGGAAATTTAGACAAATTTCAAGTTTCTATATTTGTACTTTTAAATAAGTCTAATCGATTATTATGGAATTAAGCAATTAAAACAAATAGTTATATTTTTGCCCTAAAAATGGCATAAATTTTGCATAAATCTTAAGTATCAAAAGAATATTTTTTAAAAGGGTGAGAATTAAAACTTTTATTAAAGCCTTTCTTCTCTAACCAGCAATTTCTTAAGGAAAACTATGTCTGACAATAGTGGGAAAAAAGAAGAATTTGCTGAAGAAGAAACAAAATTTCTTCAGCTAAGAACTGCTGTTAACCTTACAAAGTTAATAATATTGCAGGGAGAAATTACGTATGGAGAGGCTTTAAAACTTGTTGAAAACCTCAGGTCTTATTCCATGAAGCTTTTTCCTGAAAAAGAAGAGACTTTTGAGTTGGTTTATAGAGGAAGATTTAATAGAATAATGGACGAAAAATACAAGTATTTGGAAGAATAAATTTATTTATTCAGTAAGAGTTTCAAAAATAAGAAGGAAAGTATTATTATAATTTTTTAAGATTTAGTATTCTGTCAAAAATCTTCTCTGCAACTTCTTCTTTTGAGAGTTTTGGCAGGTCTTTAATTTTTCCATTTCTGTCTATAAGCTTGACAATGTTTGTGTCAGAATTAAAACCTGCACCATTCTGAGTTACATCATTTGCAACTATGAGGTCGCAGTTTTTTTCTTTAAGTTTTTTCTGGGCGTTTTTTATAAGGTTTTCAGTTTCTGCGGCAAAGCCCACAAGAATCCTTTTTCCTTTTTTCTTTCCCACCTCAAGCAATATGTCAGGAGTTTTTTCAAGTTTCAGGGTAACAGATTCTTTCTCATCTTTTTTAATTTTGGCGTAAGATTCTTTTTTGGGTTTGAAATCAGAAACAGCAGCAGCTTTGATTATCATAGTGGATTCCGGGAGATTCTTGAGAACTGCTTCTCTCATTTGCGAAGCAGACAGAACATTTATTATTTTTGCACCGGGAGGGAAGGGAATACCGGTCGGAGCGCTTACCAGGGTTACATCTGCCCCCCGGGCTAAAGCTACCTTAGCAAGAGCATAACCCATTTTCCCGCTTGAGCGGTTAGTGATATATCTTACAGGATCAATTGCCTCCTGAGTTCCTCCTGCAGTAATTAATATTTTTTCTCCCTTGAGGTCTGATTTCTGAAGCAAAGTTTTTTTTACTTTTTCAATTATCAATGAAACTTCAGCTAATTTTCCTATACCCTCATCTCCACACGCAAGCTCGCCTGTCTGCGGCTCAATAAATTCAACTCCAAGGGATGATAGTTTTTTTATATTTTCTTTTGTTGTATGATGCAGATACATATTTGAGTTCATGGCAGGGGCAATTAGTATTTTTCCTCTAAATGCTAAATAAAAAGTTGAAAGAAAATCATCAGCTATGCCGCTAGCAAACTTTGCAATAATATTGGCTGTTGCAGGGACCACAAGGAGGAGGTCAGTTTCTTTTGCGAGGTTTATATGGCAGACATCAAACTCTGACGGAAGATCAAACTGCCCACTTATTACCCCGTTTTTTGTAAGAGTCTGTAGGGTTAAAGGAGTTATGAACTCACAAGCATTTTTTGTCATAATTGCAGTGACTGAAACTCCTGCTTTTCTTAATTCTCTTACAATTTCGCAAGCCTTGTAAGCAGCAATTCCGCCTGTTATTCCGAGAACTATATTTTTACCCTTAAGCACAGTTTAAGATTTTTACCCGTTATAAGTTTTGTATCATATTCTTTTTTGTCATTGCGAGCGATAGCGAAGCAATCTCGGTTTTTAGCTATTAGCTGATAGCTGTCAGTATTGTAATGAGATTGCTTCGTCGCTAAATAGCTCCTCGCAATGACAAAGACTTTTTTCAACAGCCTGTTAAAGCTGTTTAGGATTTCGAATTTAGAATTTTCCCCCTACTCAACCACAATCAGTGTGTCTCCTGCATTTACAACAACCCCTTCTTCAACTGCTATCTCTTTTACTACACCTTTACTTGACGACTTAAGCTCGTTTTCCATCTTCATTGCCTCAACTACGATCATTCCTGCCCCGGACTCAACTTCTTCTCCTTCTTTTACCAGTATCTTAACGATTTTTCCTGGCATAGGAGCCTTGATAACCTGTTTTCCGCTTTCGGGTTCCTTTTTTTTCTGAGCCATCCGCCTTGTTGCTTCATCAAACACTTCAATTTCAAAGCTTTCACCACTTATATCAACTATGTATTTATTTTCCTCGCTTTTAATATTGGAAAGATATGATTTGTTTGACACAATAAGGGAGTAGAGTTCCTTTTTAAAAAGAGTAGCATCAACATCAAATTCTTCACCGTCAATCTTTATAAGAAAAGACTTCTCTTTTCTTTCAATTTCAACAGAATATTCTTTATTCCCTACTAAAATGTCAAAAATCATTTTTATGTTTTTTTTAGAGCCTGCTTCCCCACATCTGCCATTTGCCAGCAACTTTCCAGTGGTTTTTGGGCTGGTGACTCTGGTCATGGAAAAGCGATTCCTTTTCAGCCTTTTTGAATGATTCAATAACAGCAGTGAGAATGGCTATTTTGAGAGCCTCGTCTGAAGGGAAAGAAGAGGGTTCAATTCTTTTTGCTATAAAATTCGTATCAATATCACCTTCTATAAAATGTTTATTTGATATTACCTTTTTCAAGAAAGGTATTGTTGTTTTAATTCCTGTTATTGAATACTCATTTAAAGCCCTTAACATTCTCATTCGCGCTTCTTCTCTGTCTTTTCCCCATACAACAAGTTTTGAAATCAAAGGGTCATAGTGGACTGAGATATTGCATCCTTCATAAGCACTTGAATCATATCTGATTCCGTAACCTCCGGGACTACGCAGAGTTCTTATTATGCCGGGGGACGGAAGAAAATTTTTTTCAGGGTCTTCTGCGTAAATTCTGCATTCCATTGCACAGCCATTTCTTTTAATCTTATCCTGTGTAAGTTTCAGCTTTTCTCCTGAAGCAATTCTTATCTGTTCTCTAACAATATCTATTCCTGTTACTATTTCAGTTATGGCATGTTCCACCTGAAGACGGGTGTTCATTTCAAGAAAGTAAAAATTATTCTTTTTATCTACAAGGAATTCAACCGTGCCTGCATTGGTATAGTTAACTGCTTTGACTGCCTTTAGTGCAGCAATTCCCATCCTCTCTCTGAGCTTATCATCCACAACAGTAGAAGGTGTTTCTTCGATTATCTTCTGATGTCTTCTCTGGATTGAGCATTCTCTCTCAAAGAGATGGACACTGTTTCCATGCTTATCTGCCAATACCTGAATTTCAATATGTCTCGGGTTTTCAAGATATTTTTCAACATAGACAGAGGAATTCCCAAAAGCGGCACCTGCTTCTGAACGTGCAGCACGCACGCTTGATTTCAACTCGTTTTCTGTATGAACAATTCTCATCCCTTTTCCGCCGCCACCGGCAGCAGCCTTAATCATTATTGGAAATCCTATCTCCTTGGCTATTTTAAAAACCTCATCATCATTCTCAATGCTTTCAGTTGTTCCTGGAAGGATAGGGATGCCAGCTTCAGCCATTATTTTTCTGGCTGTTGTTTTGTTTCCCATTTTTTCAATAACGTCAGATGAAGGACCAATAAAGGTTATTTTTTCTTTTTCACACTCTTGAGCAAACCTTGAATTTTCTGAAAGAAAACCATAGCCGGGATGGATTGCATCTGCTCCGCTTTCTTTTGCAACAGAGATGATTTTATCTATGTTAAGATAGCTTTTGATTGAAGCAGCTTCACCAATACAGTAGGCTTCATCAGCGAGACCTACGTGAAGGGAATTTCTGTCGGGTTTAGAATAAACTGCAACTGTAGGGATGTTTAAATCCTGACAGGCGCGGATTATCCTTATGGCAATTTCGCCACGATTAGAAATTAAGATTTTTTTAAACATAGTATTAATTTTATTCTTTAACAAAAATAAAACCGAAAAGCAACAGAATTTTCTTCACTCTTTCATTTCTGTTGACAATCCTGATTGTCAAATTATAATTATTTGCCTATTTCTAAATTAGTTAATTAATTTAATAAGTTAGCAAAAAGGTTGAGGGTTCAAAAACTCTATAGTTTAAATCCCGTCAACCACCCTTTAAAAAGTTGGGACAAGTGGAATTTGATTTTTATAATTATAGGAGCATAACAAATTGAAAAGAACACATTCATGCGGAGCTTTGAGAAAAGAAAATATAAATCATGAGGTGTCACTTGCCGGATGGGTGCAGAGAAGAAGGGACCATGGCGGGTTAATATTCATTGATTTAAGAGACAGAGAAGGCATTACTCAGATAGTATTCAATCCTACTATAGGTTCTGAAGCTCATTCAAAAGCAAAGGATTTGAGAAGCGAATATGTCATGGCTGTCAGAGGGATTGTTTCTCCAAGGCCTGAAGGAACTAAAAATCCTAATCTGCCTACTGGTGAGATTGAAGTTCTAGCAAAGGAGCTTGATATACTAAATGAAGCAAAAACACCTCCGTTTATGATTGAGGATGACGTGAATGTTGCGGAGGATGTAAGGCTGAAATACAGATACCTTGACCTGAGAAGACCATCCATACAGTCAAAGATAATACTGCGACATAATGTAACAAAAACTGTCAGAGATTATTTAAGCAATGAAGGTTTTTTAGAGGTAGAGACCCCGTTTCTTACAAAAAGTACTCCTGAAGGCGCAAGAGATTATCTTGTCCCAAGCAGGGTCAATCCCGGAAGGTTTTATGCCCTTCCGCAGTCTCCACAGCTTTTTAAGCAGATACTCATGGTTGCTGGCTATGAAAAATATTTCCAGATTGTAAGATGCTTCAGGGATGAGGATTTACGGGCAGACAGGCAGCCTGAATTTACTCAGATTGATATAGAAATGTCATTTGTTGACAGAGAAGATATTTATTCTACAATAGAAGGATTGTTCTTAGAACTTTGGAAAAAGATAAAAGGCATAGAGCTTAAAATTCCTTTCCCAAGGCTTTCATACAAAGAGGCAATGTCAAGGTTTGGAAATGATAAGCCTGATACAAGATTCGGACTGGAACTTTGTGATTTGGGAGAGATACTTGGAAACTCTGAGTTTAAGGTCTTTTCTGATGCTATTAAATCAGGAGGAAAAATTTGCGGAATAAATGCAAAGGGATGTGCCAATTTTACAAGAAAGGAAATTGATGAATTTACGGAGTTTGTCAAGATATACAATGCAAAAGGGCTTGCAACTTTTAAGGTTACAGAGACTGAGCTACAGTCCCCAATAACAAAGTATTTAAAAGATGAACAGATTCAGAAAATAAAAAAGACAATGGGGGCTGAGGTTGGTGACCTTTTGATGATTGTTGCTGATAAGGAAAAAGTTGTTTATGATTCTCTTGCAAATCTGAGGTTGAAACTCGGAGAGAAAATAAATATTATAGATAAGGATAAATTCAATTTTCTCTGGGTTACAGATTTCCCTTTGCTTGAATACAGCGAGGAGGATAAAAGGTTTGTGGCAATGCACCATCCCTTTACTTCACCAAAAGATGAGGATATAAACTTTTTTGATACTGAGCCTTCCAAAATTCTTGCAAAGGCATATGACCTTGTTCTTAATGGTTCAGAAGTTGGAGGCGGGAGTATCAGAATCCACAAGAGGGATGTTCAGAACAAAATGTTCAGGACTCTTGGAATTTCAGATGAAGAAGCTCAGGTGAAATTTGGGTTCCTCCTTGAGGCCCTAGAATATGGAACTCCTCCTCACGGAGGCATTGCTTTTGGTCTGGACAGAATTGTAATGATACTTACAGGTGCATCATCAATCCGTGAGGTTATTGCTTTTCCAAAGACACAGAAGGCAACCTGTCTTATGACTGATGCACCTTCAGAAGTTGATAAAAAACAGCTTGATGAGTTGGGAATAAAATTGAAGGTTAATTAAAAAGGGTTTGAGGATTCTATGTTTTTACGCTTTGCGCTTTAAGCTGTTTTGACTATTGAACCCATTGTTCTTTACCTTTTGGGCAGAGTCAGACTAATAAATCAAAATAGAGGGATTAAGTATGCTTGATGTGATGAGAAAGAACATAAAGTCTTTATCAATATTTTTATGGCTCGTGATTTTTTCTTTCATAGCCTTTTACGGTGTTAACACAAGGAATCCCAGTGAGACTGAATCAGTGGCAGTAGTAAACGGAGATGCAATATCTTTTTCTTTATACAGACAAGAATATTACAAGACACAGGAGTTCTTTAGAAATATTTTAAAAGAAAATGCAGATGAGTATCTGAAAACTGTTGATTTGAAAAAGATAGTTCTTGATAGATTGATAGAAAGAACTCTTTTGTCCCAGCTTGCAAAGAAGATGGAGATAACTGCAACTGATGAGGAGCTTGTTGACAGGCTCAAAAAGTATGATGTGTTCTTGAATGAGAGAGGTGACATTGATAATGACAGAATAGTGAACGTTCTGGAGAAAAATAGAATTGATCCTAAGAATTTCATGGAAGAGCAGAAACAGGAGATTCTTGTTGAAAAGATGAAAAAGCTGATTGAAGATTCTGCAAAGGTTTCCACTTCTACTGTGAGGGATGAATATATCAAAAAATATGAAAAAATAATGGTAGAATATGCATTTACTCCAAACGATTTTTACAATGACAATGTTAATGTCAACGAATCTGATACGAAGAGTTATTTTGATAAGAATAAAGAAAATTACCGCAAGCCAAAAATCAGAAAGGTAAAGTACACCATCATAGATACAAATGGATTTGATAAGGATTTAAAAATTGGGGAGAATGAGGTCAGGGATTATTACAATAAAAATATTGATCTCTACAGGGCAAAAAACAAAGAAGTCAGGGCAAGACATATACTCTTTTCCTTAAAACCAGATGCGCCAAAAGAGGAGGAGGAAATAGTAAGAAAAAAGGCTGAAAAGGTTTTAAAAGAAGCAAGAAACGGAAAGGATTTCACAGCGCTTGCACAGCTTAATTCTGATGAGCCAATGGCAACTGTAAGCGGTGGCGAGCTTGGATATTTTTCAAAAGGAAGGATGGTTCCGGAGTTTGAAAAGGCAGCATTTTCTTTAAAAAAAGGTGAAATCAGTGATTTGGTAAAGACTAACTTTGGATACCATATAATAAAAGTAGAAGATATACTTGAAGCAGGAACACCAAGACCTTTTGAGTATGTTAAGGCTGAGATAAGATCAAAAATTATTAATGAGAGAAAAAGGAGTTTAGGATTAGAGAAGGCTAATGAGGTTTATAATGAGTGGGTAAAACAAAAAGAAAAAGAAAACCTTGAGGAAATAAGAGGCAATAGGATTATAAGTGACGAGATTGAAGAAGGAAGTTTTATAAAGGAGATGGGCAGGAATACTGATGTTAACAGGACTTTGGCAGAACTCAGGGAAGGAGAGTTTTCAAAACCATTTTTAACAGGTAATGGATGGGTAGTGTTAAAGCTTGAAAAAATAATTCCATCTTCTCTTTCTTCATTTGAGGAAGTAAAAGAGAAAGTGAGAAAAGATGTGGGTTCAGAGAAAAGTTCTCAGATGTTGGCTGAAAGGGCGAAAGAATGGTCAAAGAGTTTAAACAATAAATTAGCTTTTAAACAGATAGTTGATAAGAAAATTACAGTCAAAGAAAGCGGCGAGATAAACAGAGATAGTAATCTTGCAGGGATATCAGAGCAGGAAAATTTTAAAGGCTTTGCTTTCTCTTTATCAGAAAAAAATCCTGCAACTTATTTTAAAGCAAAAGATGGATACTTCTTAATAAATCTTATTAAGAGAATTCAAATAGATGAAAAGGATTTTGAAAAAAAGAAAAATGAATTCTATAAAAGCCTTCTTGCAGAGGAAAAAAACAGAGTTTTTACCGAGTCAATAAAAAATCTTAAAGCTCAGGCTGAAATTAAAACCTACAAAGAATTCTTGTGATAACTAATCATTAACTTAGTTTCAAATACCAAAGCTGAAATTCCAAATATGCCTTTATAACTGCAATGACTAAAACCGGTTTAGTTTATCATGACGATTATCTGACCCATATTGCAGGTCTTAGTCATCCGGAAAGACCGGAAAGGCTTAAGTCAATTATAAGTTTTCTTGAAAATAGCAGATTGATGAAGCAACTTATCAGGATTGAGCCTGTGAAAGCAGGAATTGAATGGATAGGAGAAATTCATAGTCAACACTATATAGAACATGTAAGAGAATCATGTGAAAAGGGTGATATCTTCCTTGATTCAATGGATACAGGGATTTGCAAAAATTCCTATGATGTTGCACTTCTTGCATCAGGAGGATGTTTGAAGGCAGCAGATGCTGTTATGGAAAATCTTGTTAATAATGTCTTTTGTGCTGTAAGGCCACCTGGACACCATGCAGAAAAAAACCAAGCGATGGGGTTTTGTATTTTCAATAATATTGCAATTTTAGCAAGATATCTTCAAAAGAAACATGATATAAAAAATATTCTTATAATAGACTGGGATGTACATCACGGCAATGGCACTCAAAAGGCTTTTTATGACGACGATTCAGTTTTTTACTTCAGCATCCATCAATTTCCCCATTATCCAGGAACAGGCAGGGAATCGGAAAAAGGAAATGGTTCAGGGACAGGATATACTCTAAATGTTCCTGTAAGCATAGGATATGGAGATGAAGATTACATTAAAATATTCAAAGAAACATTAAAGTCTGCTGCTTTACGCTTTGAGCCTGACTTTGTTTTGATTTCTGCAGGGTTTGATGCTCATTCAAATGATCCCCTGTCAGGGATTTATATGTCAGAAAAGGGATTTAATGGTATTACAAGAATTGTAAAGGAAATTGCAGATGAATGCAGCAGAGGAAGAATAATCTCTGTTTTGGAAGGAGGATATGACTTAAACTCTTTGGTAAAAAGTGTTAACGCACATATTTCAGCATTAATGGAGTAGTTTCACAGATGAGAAGCTTATTGAGCTGTTTTTTGATTTTTCTGTTAATGACAATATTTACTGAAGCTGGAATGAATAAAGAAAAAGCTAAAAGCAGTGAAACTTTATACGCAGGCTTAAGGGACAGAATGGTTGAGGAGCAGATAGTTGCCAGAGGGGTAAAAGACAAAAGGGTAATAGGTGCAATGAGGAAGGTTCCCCGCCACAAGTTCATTCCTGAGGAAAACAGGGAATATGCTTATGAAGATGAGCCGGTTCCAATAGGATATGGACAAACCATTTCACAGCCGTATATTGTTGCACTTATGACTGAATACATCGGAATTAAGGGGAATGAAAAAGTTCTTGAGATTGGTACCGGTTCCGGTTATCAGGCTGCAGTCTTAGCTGAGATTGCAAGGGAAGTTTATACAGTAGAAATTATTGAGCCTTTGGGCAGGTATGCAAAAAAGAGACTGGATGAGATGGGATATAAAAATATAAAGGTTAAAATTGGAGATGGATACAAGGGATGGAAAGAATATGCGCCGTTTGATTGTATAATTGTGACAGCAGCTCCTGCAGAAATTCCACAGGCTTTAATAGAACAGCTCAGGGTTGGAGGTAAAATGGTAATACCTGTGGGGAAATGGTTTCAGGATCTGGTTCTCGTAGAGAAACTTGATAAAGGGATTAAAAAAAGAACAGTTGCTCCTGTAAGGTTTGTTCCGATGACAGGAGAAACCCAGAGATGATTTTTGTTGAAAAAAGGTTAGAAAAAATTATAATAAAAACTTTAAAAATCGTGGAGTTTTTTTAATCCAAAACAGAGTAACTCTTAAAATATTATTTCAGAAATCATAAGCAAACAAGTAAGTTAAAATTTATTAAAACTTATGGAAAAAATTAATAAGTGCTTAAAATGCGGGAAGAAATTTGGAGAAGGAGAGTTAAAATACAAAATTAATATGGTTATTGCTTCGGATTTTGATGGTGTGCTTGGTGAATCTGAAGAAGAAATGGAGATTGATGAGTTGATGGAAGAGATTGAAAACAAAGAGCCTGAAGAACTGGAGGATGAAGTATATAAGGAAGTTAATTTTCTTCTATGCAAGCCTTGCAGGGATATTTTTCTAAAAAAAATAACTGATCTTCAGATAAAGCAGATTATCGAGGATGAAGATCTTACTTGGCAGTAAGGTTGTGAGTTTATTAGTATAGTACAAATTAATGATTTGGATTTAATTTGGCAGATAATAGATAATTTATAGCAAGTTTAAATTTTATTTGGGGAGGTGGTACAGAGGGGAAATAATTTATATATTAAAGACGAAGATTAAGTTATAATTTTTTTACAGGAGTAGGGTTGATGAAAAGAATATATTTTTTTGGAATTTTGTTTTTATTAATTTTAGGATGTGAACAATTTCAGTTGAGAGATCCAAAGGAATTTTATGACAGAGGAGATAATCTGGCAAAACTTGGCCAGATTGAACTTGCTCAGTTAGAATATCAAAAGGGGCTGAAAGTAAATCCCAATGATCCAAGAGGGCATTACAGTTTAGGAGTCACATATAAAATTTTAGACAAGAGAGCCGAAGCTATCAGAGAATTTCATGAAACACTTAAATTAGCCCCAACCGATCCCGGCGCACATCATATGTTAGGTGATATGTATTTTACTGAGGGGAAACGGGATGAGGCTATAAAAGAATTTAATGAAGCTTTAAAGAATGGAACGAATTATCCTGGTTTGTCTGAATTGCTGTTGATGATGGGACATGTTTATTTTGATAAAAAGGATTATGAACATGCTGCTAAATATTACACTGATTCAATAGCAAAAAACCCTAATAGCTATATATCTCATCTTTTTCTTGGTTATAGCTATTCAAGCATAAACAAGCTTGATGATGCTCTAAAAGAGTTTCACGAGGCATCAAGGCTTGAACCGAATGACTATGAGCCTTTTTTCAGAATAGCCCTGATTTATGATGTTCAGGGTAAACTTGATGAAGCAATGAATAAGTATAATGAAGCATTGAAGTTGAAACCAGACCTTAAAGATGCAGTTTTCAGAATGGGTACCATTTATTACAAAAAAGAAAAATATGAGGATGCATTAAAAAAATATGAGGAGGTCTTGAAAATTGACCCTAATGATGCAGATTCACACCTTAACCTTGGCTCGATTTATGAGAATAAACTGAAATCAGATGAAAAAGCAATTTATTATTATAAAGAGTTTTTGAGGTTAAATCCAAGTTATAAAGATGCAGATGTAATAAAAGTAAGGATAGAACAGTTAGAACCATCAAAAAAATAGCAAACAACACATTGCAGAAATCATAGATTTTTACGCTTTAATAAAATAACTGCTACCTTGGATTATTTAAAGCTTTTATTCTTTTCGCTAAGGGTTATGATGAAAACTTTTAGAAAGGAATCCAGTGATAAGCAATACAGCTTTTAGGAGAATTTTTGTCATAGACAGAGTAATCTCTGATGTGATTTCTTTAGTAATTGCTTTTTATCTGGCACACTTTATACGCTATACTGTCCAAGAGCCGCTTTTTTACAGGCCATTAAGCGAATACTATGATAATTTTGCTGTGGGGCTGGTAGCTTGGATTCTGCTTTTTATAAGATCTACCTTGTACAAGCACAAGGCTCAGTTATGTAAGTTTGATCAGTTTTTTTCCATTCTTGGGAACGGGGTTTTAGCTACGCTGACTATTTTTACATATATGGCATTGGTAAAGGAGTCAGAGTATGCAAGATTGACAATCATATACTTTGGAGCTTTAGGGGTTGTTTTTATTTCTATTGGAAGGTTCTCTATCAGAAAAATTCACAATAAATTCAGGAGAATGGGATATGGAGTCAAAAATGTGCTTCTTGTAGGAAGTGGAAAATCAGGAGATATGCTGGAGAATAAAATCAAAAATCATCCTGAACTTGGCTACAGGCTTGTTAAAGTGATAAAACCTGAAGTTGTTAATGAAAATGGACAGGTTAGCACGGAAAAAATTAACAAGCTCTTTGATGAAACTTTTTCTTTTGTTGAGAAGAACAGGGTTGATGATATCATCTATATCCATTCAAGAGGTTATAAAGAAGATATAATGAAACTGCTTTACTTATGCGAGGATAAAAAAATTGTGCTTACAATTGTTCCTAATCTTTTTGAAATTATGACCAAACAACTGGATTTTACAGATATTGGCAATATTCCTTTGATAAAACTCAAAGAAAAACCGTTAAAAAAATGGCAGGAGTTTTTCAAGAGAATAATAGATTTAGCTCTTGCAATTCCAGGGGTTATAGTTCTTCTGCCATTTATGGTTCTTGTCTGGGTTTTAATAAAAATTGATTCCCAGGGACCAGGATTATTCAGCCAGGAACGCATAGGAAAGGGTGGCAAACCTTTTATAATGTATAAATTCAGATCAATGCAGGTCTATGCAGCCTCTCTACCTCCTACAAGAACTCAGGCTAATGACCCAAGAATGACAATGATAGGAAAGTATTTGAGAAAGTACAGCATTGATGAACTGCCGCAGCTTTTTAATGTAATTAAGGGAGATATGACTCTGGTTGGTCCAAGACCTGAAACAGCATTGTATGTTGACCAGTACACAAGCTGGCAGAGGAGAAGGCTTGAAACCAAACCAGGAGTAACAGGATTGGCTCAGGTAAACGGAGTCAGAGGCAATATAGATTCTGTAGATGAAAGAGTTATGTACGATGTTGAATATATTGAAAACCAGAGCATAACCCTTGATGCAAAAATTCTATTTGCAACACTTCTTGTGTTTCCTTTTCAGACAAAAGCCGAATGATAGAACACTTTTGTTTTTGTACCAGGTAGTAGATGAAAGCATTTCTGTTAGCTGCAGGACTGGGAACACGCCTCAGACCAATAACGAATAAGATTCCAAAATGTTTGGTTAAGATTCATAATCAACCTCTTTTATATTACTGGTTGAAGCTGTGCGAGAAGTATGGGGTAAATGAAGTTATTATTAACCTCCATTATCTTCCTGAGAAGGTCAAAGAATTCCTTGAGAAAAATCAGACTGCTGTCCGTTTAAAAACTGTGTATGAGGAAGAACTTTTTGGAAGCGGAGGAACGATTTTTAAGAATAAGGATTTTGTTAAAGGCGAAGAGTCATTTTTTATTTTTTATGCTGATAATCTTACAAATGTCAACCTTGATAAAATAAAATCCTTTCACAAAACACACAACGGCTTTCTTACAATGGGACTTTTTATGACAAACTCTCCAGAAAACTGCGGGATTGCAGAACTTGACGGGAATAAAAGGATAATTGATTTTGTGGAAAAACCTAAGAAACCCAAAAGCAATCTGGCAAATGCAGGAATTTATCTCGCCCGGCAAGAGATATTTTCATTCTTTCCTAATGATAACAAGCTGATAGATTTTGGGGTTGACATTTTGCCAAAATTGGTAAATAAAATGTACGGATATCTTATATCAGAGTATCTGATTGATATAGGTACTATGGAGAATTACGAAAAAGCTCAGAAAGAGTGGAAAGGTTTGTGAGGTATGATAATTTCTCAAACCCCCTTAAGAATCAGCTTTGCAGGCGGGGGAACAGATTTTAAGGATTATTACAAGAACTTTGATGGTGGAGTTGTTATAAGCACAGCTATTGATAAATATGTTTATGTTATTATAAAAAAAAGGTTTGATAAGAATATTCGCATTGGTTATTCAATAACAGAGCTGGTGGATGAAGTAGATTCGATAAAACATGACCTTGTAAGAGAGGGGTTGAAACGGGCTAAGATTTCCGGAGGAGTTGAGATATCGACGATGGCAGATATCCCTTCAACAGGCTCTGGTCTTGGTTCATCAAGCAGTGTTACAGTAGGCCTTCTTAATGCGATGTATGCTTTCCAGGGAATACAGAAAACATCAGAAGAGCTGGCAAAAGAAGCCTGCGAGATAGAGATAGATATTTTAAAAAAACCAATCGGAAAACAGGATCAGTATATAGCGGCATATGGGAGTTTAAGAGAAATCCATTTCAAAAAGGACGGGAAGGTGAAAGTTGATGAGATAAAAATTCCAGAGGAAGTTAAGGAGAAATTAAATAGGAACCTGCTTTTGTTTTATACCGGGGAAAAAAGAGATTCAAGTACTGTTTTATTAGAGCAGAAAAATAATATTAACACCTTTTTTAACACTTTGAATGAAATGAAGGCAATGGTTCCTGAATTTAAAAAAGCCCTGCAGAAAGGTGAAATTGATGAGTTTGGGAGGCTTTTGCATAGTACATGGGAATACAAGAAAAGTTTGGCAAGCAAGATAACAAATTCTCATATAGACAAACTCTACGAGAAAGCCATTGATGCAGGTGCGCTTGGAGGGAAAATTGCAGGCGCAGGAGGCGGTGGTTTTCTCCTCCTATACTGTCCCTATAAAAAACAGGATAAAGTAAAAAGCTCTTTAACCGGTTTGAAGGAACTCAAGTTTGGATTTGAAAGGGACGGAAGTAAAATTATTTTCAATATAAATAAGTAAATTGCAGCTATGAACTGTAAGGCATAAGTGATAAGGAATTTCTTATGAGAGAGATAAAAGAATATTTGATTGACGTAGGGTCTATATTAAACACATTTCCTGTTGAAAAAATTAATGAAATTATAAACAAGCTTATAGATGCTTACAGAAACAACAGACAGATATTTCTGTTTGGAAACGGAGGAAGTGCAGCTACAGCCTCCCATTTTGCTTGCGATTTGGGAAAAAGTACCGCAATGCAAAACAGAAAAAGATTCAGGGTGTATTCATTGGCAGATAACATTCCTCTTCTGACTGCGTGGGCAAATGATACTGATTATGAATTCATATTTTCAGAACAGATGGAGAATTTTATTGAAAATGGCGACATAGCTTTTGCACTCAGCGGAAGCGGAAATTCAAAAAATGTGCTTAATGCCCTGAAACTTGCGAAGGGAAAAAATATTTTCACAATAGGGCTTACTGGCTATGCAGGAGGAAAGATGAAAGACCTCTGTGATATATGCCTCATAGTTCCGAGTGATAATATGCAAAAGATAGAAGATGTTCATCTCGTTTTATGCCATGTAATCTTTTCAAGAATCAGAGACAGATTATCTGTAAATGGAAGCAGTATTCATAGATAGAGACGGCGTTATAAATGAAAACCTTAACGGCGATTATGTTAAGGAGTGGAAAGAATTTAAATTCCTTCCAGGAGTTCTTCACTCGCTTAAACTCCTCAAAACAAATAAGGTAAAAGTAGTAGTTGTGTCTAATCAATCAGGAGTTGCCAAAGGATTGATGACAGAGAAACAGCTCAGCAATGTAAGCCGTTATTTTGTTAAAAAAGTAAAGGATTGTGGAGGAAATATAGAAGCTATTTATTACTGCGTTCATAATGTCGGCGAGAACTGTGACTGCAGAAAGCCAAAACCAGGACTCCTGTTAAAAGCATCAAAAGAGCTCGGAATTGACCTTAATAAAACTTATATTGTTGGTGATTACATAAGCGATATAGAGGCAGGAGTTACTGCTGGTTCAAAAACAATTTTGGTTAGAACCGGGAGAGGAAAAGAAACTATCTCAAAGAGAGACGAATGGACTGTTGAACCTGATTATATAGTCTCAGACCTCAGTGAGGCAGTAGAGATTATAATAAAATCAAAACTTAAGAGTTAAAAGGCAGAACTAAAAATATAACTCTGATACAGAGGGAGGGATGAGTGAAAAAAGCTTTAGTAACTGGCGGGGCAGGTTTTATTGCTTCCCACGTTGTTGATGCCCTGATTGAAAGAGGTTACGAGGTTGCAATAGTTGATAACCTTTCAACAGGGTATGAGAGAAACCTCAACTCAAAGGCTAAATTCTATAAAATGGATATAAGGGACGAGAACCTTAAAGATGTTTTTGATAAGGAAAAACCCGAACTTGTAAACCATCATGCTGCTCAGATGGATGTGAGAAAATCTGTTACAGACCCGATTTATGATGCTCAGGTAAATGTTCTTGGCTCTTTAAACCTTCTTGAAAACTGCAAAAGAGTTGGAGTTAAAAAGATAGTTTATGCTTCAACAGGAGGCGCGGTTTATGGTGAGCCAAGCCCCGATATTTTTCCTGTTGATGAGAAGTGTGATGTTGATCCACTTTCCCAGTATGGAATTACAAAGCATGTTGTAGAGCATTATTTATCACTTTATTATAAACTCTACAGCTTGAGATATGCTGTTCTGAGATACCCCAATGTCTATGGACCGAGGCAGGATCCTCACGGTGAGGCAGGAGTTGTTGCAATTTTCACAGAACAGATGCTTGAAGGAATTACTCCAAAGATTTTTGGTGATGGTTCTAAAACAAGAGACTACGTATTTGTTGGAGACATAGTAAAAGCTAATATGATTGCCATTGATAAAGGGGAGAATGATGTTTTTAATCTTGGCTGGGGCAGGGAAATTACTGATTTTGAAATATTTGATGCAATACGTATAGCATTGGGGCTGAAAATTAAACCAATTTATGCAGAGAAACGGCTTGGAGAGATAGACAGAATCTGCCTTGATGCTTCAAAGGCAAAAAAAGTTTTAGGCTGGCAGCCAACTGTATGCCTAAAAGAAGGGATTGCAAAGGCAGTTGAGTATTACAGGAAGAAAAAAACAGGCTCATTGTAAGATTTCGCTTTTCCTAAAAAGTGCTTCAAATTCATAACCTTCCTTTTGAACATTTTTCCTTCCACCCTCTTCGCGGTCAACAAGGGCAATTACTTTTATTATTTTACCTCTTTCATTTTCAACTGCTTTTATTATTTTTAGTGTTGAAGCCCCTGTTGTCACAACATCCTCAACAATTATAACCCTGTTTCCGGGTTTGAATATTCCTTCAATCATTTTCATTGTTCCATGGGATTTTGCCTCTTTTCTCACATAGAAACCCGGGACAGGTTTTTCTGACAACGCACTTGCAATTGAAACAGCGCTTACAATCGGGTCAGCACCAAGGGTTGGACCTCCTATGCAGTCAAAATCCAGATGTTTTATTTTTTTAAAAATAATTTCTCCTATTAATTTTGCTCCCATTGGATGCAATGATGTTCTGCGCATATCAATATAGAAATTACTCTTTTTCCCGGAAGCTAATATGAATTCTCCTTTAAATACTGATTCTTTTTTTATAATATCAAGCAACTGTTTTTTAAGTTTCTCAATTTTATCCATTTCCGCTCCTAAAAATTTACAGTTTATAGCCTGAAGCTAACCAATTAATTATATTCTATAATTTCAGCTTGGATTTTTCCAATTATATTTACAAGTGGACTTATATCATCAAAGGTTTCTCCTTCGACGAATTTTATATGAGTTGCATCAGCAGGAATCTGGTTGAATGTAGGGTCAATAGCAACCCATTTCCCAGCATAGCTTTCAGCCCAGGCATGATAGAGAAAACCTTTTTCCTCCATATAGACTATCCCTGAAACGATTTTTGTTGGTATGCCAGAAGCCCTTGCAAGGGCTGTGTAGAGATAAGTGTGCGCCTGACATTCTCCTTTTTTTGAATGAAGAACGTTCAGTGCTGAGAATGAATCAGAAAAATCATTTTCAACTTCCCTACTTACCCACTGTACAAGCTTCTTTATTGCAATAAAAGAGTTTTTTTCATCTCCAACTACTTCTTTGGATTTTTCAATAATCTCCTGATTGGAACTCTGGATGTAAATAGACGGTTTTAGATATTTATTCAGCAGAGGCTCATTTATTGGCAGCAATGATGGTTTTTCTATTTCAGCAGGGATTAAATCTATTTTATACTCAACCTTTGAAATGCCATTTTTAGCAAGCTTATATGCTTTCTGTCTCTCATCAGAGATTATAGCATCTTCCTCATCCATTCCTACCAGCTTTAAATGGAGAGTTTTAACATTCTTGGGGTTGTTGATAATTTTATCAGCTTTTACCAGGCTGAAATCAAGAAGGATGTCATCTTTAGAGAGGCTTTCCTGATATATAAATTTTTTTGCAGAGATTTCATCTTCTTTCATTGAGATTAAAAGCCCCCCCATTTCAATTTCAATAAGGCTTTCACCATCTTTATTTATCCAGCTATCTGCGCTTACAAGTCCAATTGATGTTCTGACCTTGAATGCAGGTTCATCACAGAGTTCATTTTTTTCATAGGAAAGAATTTTTTGTTTTATGTTCTGGAGTGATTGTATTTCTAAAAGGTAACTCTGATAGCTAAAAACATCTCCAATTTTAAATCCTTTAAGAAAAGGATAGAGATATGGTGCAGTTGAGGAATATAGTTTATTTTTTAATTTAAATTTTTGGGAATGGGTTAAGTTTTCATCTACAATTTTAACTGTAAGTTCTTCATCTTTAACTTCACCATTCATAATAACCTTTTTATCCCCAATCCTCTCCTCTCCGGAGAAGCTAATAAGAGAAAGGTCTGGATTTACGAGGTCTGTTTCTTTAAGATTTATTTCTTGCTTAAAACCTAAAAAGCTGAATTTTAGAAGTGCTTCTGATGTTATTTTGTAGACTTCAGGGTTGTCCTGATATTTTTCAATCTTGTAATGGTTAAACCCTACTTTTTTCTGCCCGTTGAGTATTATCCCGAACCATGATTCATTATGCTTGAGGTTAGATAGATTTTCAAATGGCTTGACCGGCTCAGTGAGTGGGATCTTCTTTGCATACATCCATGAGAAATTACAGCATGCTGAAAGAAAAAACGGAGAAATTAAAATTAAAAATGTTTTATGTTTCATATGTCCTACTAGTTTTAATTAATTTAAAACATATCAGGAGTAAAGGCAATTAAAAACAGGATTGTTCTGACTTTTATGTTGAATTATTTAACAGAATTCCTATGTTTAGTATAGAAATAAAAATTATTATAAGGAGGAATGAAATGAAAAAAAGATTGATCCTAATAAATGTTTGCTTGCTGGTTTTATTAAGTTTTTTATCATTTGAATACTTGCAAGCAGGTTATAGTGTTGGTGGAAAAAAGGGTAGTAAAATCACAAAGGTTCAGCTTTTACCTCAGACTGCAAAGGTTAAGGTTGGAAAGACAAGGAAATTTACTGCAAATGTAATTGGCAAGGGCAAGTTTAACAGGAGTGTATTATGGTCTGTTGATGGCGGAGATGTTGACGGTACATTTTCTTCTACAGGGAGTAAACAAGCGACCTATCAAGCCCCTGATTCTGTTCCTGAAGGTGGAAAGGTAATAATTCCGTGCAACAAGCAATGGTGATAGTTTAGTCTCAGGAACAGCAAACATTACAATCTTAGGAGTTTCGACTACAACAACAACTACAACCACTACTTCAACCACAACAACCACTATTCCAACAGCTATTCCAGGAAGCAGCGTTAACAATACAATCACAATTGAAAATTTTTCCTTTAGCCCTATTAATATAAGCGTTGACTCGGGAACTACAATAACTGTTACAAATAAAGACGGAAGCGGGCACTCAGTGACAAGCCAGGCTAAAGCAGGAGATTTTAAATCAGGCTCAGTTGGCGGAGTTTCTTTTGACACAGGTTTATTTACAACTACTGACCAAACAATTACGATTCCATCTGATGCGGTTTCAGGAACTGTTATTCCATATTTTTGCACACTTCACAAATCCTCTATGTCAACTAAAAACGGCTATGTGACTGTGGAATAAATGGAAAGTGAGAGGGAATTGTTTTATTCAAGTATTTCATTTGCTATGGCATCGTGTTTTTCAGAATTGTATTCTCTATCGCTATTTTATCTTCTTCTATTATTTTTTCCTCTCTCTCACCTGTTCTGTTATCCACTGCAACTATCCTGCACCTGCTTCCGAAAACGCAGATTACTTCGTTTTGATATTGATGATAATGATTCCCGCGAACAACTTCTGGTTTAAGACTTACAAGATGCAGATTGAAAAGCTTTTTGCTTTGAAGCTCTTCATCGCTGATTGGTCTTATTGCAATACCGCGGTTATCAGATGAGAAGTTTAAATCCTCAATTTTTATAAATTTCATAACATCTCACTTTTATGTTTAAGTTCCAAATTCTAATATCTAAATCCTAAACAAATTCCAAATTCTAATCACCTAAATTCAAAACAAATTTGAAGATTTGAATTTTGGATTTAGATATTGTTTAGGATTTCGAATTTAGGATTTAATCCCACTATCTATCATTTCCACGCAATTAATATGCTTATGTACGGTGATTTTATTGCTTCCTGTGCTTCCTTGTCAAAAAAGTAGTAATTGCTATAATATTTATCAAGCTCTGCTTTTACATCACTGTATAGCAGAGTTTTAGCGCCTATTTTTGAAAATGCCTTGTCATATCCATAAATCTTTCCTGTGATACTAAGCCAGTCTCCGAGAACAAGGATATCTGCAGCTTTTGCAATGTTTGCAATTGAACTTATGCCTGCATAGGTTATTGTGTAGCGCTCGTATAAAAGGGCTGGTGGAGTTATAGAGGCGAGGAGTTCTTTTGATGGTGATTCCTTAATGTCCCAGAGAAACGGGTTTATTTTAACTTCTGGGAAATCTTCTTTTAGCTTATCTATTACTTTATTTATTACAGGTTTTGACTCGGTGACAACAAGTGGAAAATAGTTTTTTTTACTTTTCATTGCTTTGCAGGCAAGACGTGTTAGTTTGCCGTTTCCTGCGCCTATTTCCAAAAGAGTTTTAGGTTTGATTGCTCCAGCAAGTGTGATTGCAATTTCTACAACTGTTTCCCCGAAAAACTGGTGAAAAACTCCGCCTGAAATTGCTGCAAAGGCTTCTCTCAGTTTAGGGCTGTTCCAGTCAAACTCTCCAAGGTTTTCCATTTCAATCAAAATCTTCATTGCCCGCAGTTCGTTGTGGAATGCTTTTGGAATTTTATTTTCATCTACCGGTTGGCGATGATAAACCTTTTCTGACGCTTCAGCCCAGATTTCCCAGTTTTCAAAATGCTCTATCTGAAAACGAGTATATCTTTCTTGAAGAGCTACGAGTTTATCTTTTACAAGCTGGTGGTTAAGCATTTAAAAATCCCTTATGTGTAAAGGGTTAAAGGATTCGAGGATTTCCGGGTTTATCCCTGTTGTACGAGCTTTTTTACTTTTTCAACAACATCCTTACTTTCTGAAAATCCTTTTGGACATTCAACAACGCATTCAGATGGCTTTTCGCATTTAAGGATTCCAAGTTCCCTTAACTCATGGATTCTTGCATCTCTTGTTGCATCTCTTGCATCAAGGATGAACCTATATGATTTTACAATGCTGGCTGGGCTTAAAAAAGAGCTGTCCTTATCGAGTACCATACAATCTGAATGGCATACAGCACAAAGTGTGCACTGGGAGATCTTTGTGAGAGTATTGAAATCATCAGAATAATTAACCCTGAATTCACCTGATTCCGGAATTTTTGAAAAATCCTTTACAAGCCATGGCTTTGCTTTTTTCAAATTTTCTATGAAGGGTTCAAGGTCAACAACGAGGTCTTTAATGAGATTAAAATGCTTTAATGGCTCAATTACTATTACCCCGTTTTTAGGGAGTATGTCCTTTGCCTGAGTATTACAGGCGAGCATTGCCTTTCCATTAATGCGGACTGCGCAGGAACCACAGATGGCGCTTCTGCATGAACGTCTAAAGGTCAGTGTTCCATCAATTGTTTCTTTTATCTTAATCAGGGTATCAAGAACAGTCTCTCCGCCGGTGATTTTAATCTTGTAGTTTTTAAAATGTGGTTTGGGGTCTGTATCCTTATTGAACCTCTGGATTTCAAGGGTGATTTGTTTGTCCTTCATTTTTGCTCCTTTAGTAATTATAAGTTTAAATGACAAAATCCAAATTTCAAATCAATAACAAAATCCAAATGTTAAAAGTTTTAATCATTGGAGCTTTGAATTTCATTTGAACTTTGAGATTTAGCATTTGTCATTAGCTTGTCTTAATAAACCCTTTTCTGTGGCTGATACTTTGTTACAGACACTGGCTCGTAGGAAATATTTATTTTTCCATCCTTGCCTTTTTTTGCGATAGTATGCTTCATCCAGTTTTTGTCATTTCTTTCAGTATAGTCATTCCTGTAATGTGCTCCTCTGCTTTCCTTCCTGTTCAGGGCACCAAGGGCTATAATCTCAGAAATCGTAAGAAGGAACTCCATCTCAATGACTGAAGTGAGCTGTGTATTGTAAACAGTGCCTTTGTCCTGGATAAAAACTTTTTTTGCCCTTTCCTGAAGTTTCTTTATTTCTTTAAGAGCCTGTTCTATTTCATTACCGACTCTAAAGACCCCTACTTTGAATGTAAGAATTTCTGAAAGTTCTTTTCTTATTGCAGAGGATGATTCTTTTCCTTTACGGTCAACAAGCTTCTTTATCCTTTTCTCTTCATCTTTTAGAATATTTTCGCTTATCTTGGAAAACTCAGCGGATGATACAAATTTTTCTAAATTTCTTCCGACTCTTCTGCCAAAAACAACTGTCTCAAGAAGTGAATTTCCTCCAAGCCTGTTGGCTCCGTGGACACTTACGCAGCCACACTCTCCAACCGCATACAGCCCTTTTATGTTTGTTTCTCCGTTAACATTATTCCTGATTCCGCCCATGGAATAGTGCTGTGCGGGTTGAACAGGCATTGGTTCTTTAACTATGTCAACACCTGCAAATTTCTTTGCAAGCTCTTTTACCTGAGGGATCTTTTCATTTATTTTTGCTTCACCAAAGTGAGTTACATCGAGGTGAACATATTCATTCTCAAATCCTCTTCCTTCTCTTACCTCTATTTGTATACACCGAGAAACAACGTCTCTTGGGGCAAGTTCCATTTTTGATGGAACATATCTTTCCATAAACCTCTCATCTTTGTTGTTTTTAAGATATCCGCCTTCACCCCTTACACCTTCTGATACGAGAATGTTGGTTCCAAAAAGAGTTGTTGGGTGGAACTGGACAAATTCCATATCAGCAAGAGGTGTTCCTATCTCATAGGCAAGAGCCATTCCATCACCGGTATTTATATGAGCATTGGTAGTTCGAGCAAAGGCTCTCCCATATCCCCCTGTTGCTAAGACTATTGCCTTTGTTTTCAAGAGTTCAAAATTACCTTTTTGCATATTATAGCAAATAGCACCTTTGCAGACCCCATCTTCTGCGATCAATTTGGTGACAAATCGTTCATTATAGATTTTTACATTGCTCTTAAGAAGTTGTTCATAGAGGAGGTGAAGAAGGGTATGACCTGTTAAGTCTCCAAAAAAACAAGCTCGAGGAAAGCTTGCGCCTCCTAGCTCTCTCTGGGCAATCTTTCCATCCTCAGTCCTGCTAAAGATTGCTCCCATGTGCTCTATTTCGTAGATGTTTTCAGGGGCTTCCTTAATGAGAATCTCAATGGCGTTCTGGTCACCAAGATAATCGCCTCCCTTTACAGTATCAAAAATATGGCTTTCAAGAGTATCTTCAGGGTTAAGTACTGCATTGATTCCTCCCTGCGCTGCACCTGAATGGGAGCGTGTGGGATAGACTTTTGAAATAATTCCTACGTTGGCATATTTAGATGCTTCTATTGCAGCCCTCATTCCTGCAATTCCTGCGCCGACTATGACTATGTCGTGGTAAATCATCAATTAATCTCCCTTCTTATTAATATAGTCTTACTATTTCTATTGCATCAACAGGACATTTTTCAAGGCAGAGATTGCACAGAGTGCATTCGTCTTCATTTGCCTCAACAGAGATTATGGTGTTATCTTTCTTGTCAAAAATATTCACAGGACATATTTTGACACATTCACCACAGTCCTTGAATCCGCGGCATGTTTTCTGGTTGATTTTTATGTTTATGAAAATACTCATCCTTTTCTCCCTCTGTGTATGAGTTATAAATCCTAAATTCTAATATCTAAATTCCCTGCCTGTCGGCAGACAGGTAAACAATATCAAAATTCCAATTTTTAAAACTGTTTTGGATTTTGGTCATTTGAATTTGTTTAGAATTTAGAGCTTAGGCTTTAGAATTTTTTATGATACATTCTTTCTAATAAGCTCTATTATCTCAGAAAATTTTTCTGCAACAAGGATTCCTGCATCCCTGAATTTTTCTATTTTGCCTTTTGTACTTCCTCTATTTCCTTCAACAATTGCTGCTGCGTGGCCAAAACGGATACCCGGCATCTCATCAGCGAATCTTCCTGCAACAAATGCGATTATTGGAAGTTTGATTTTGTTTTCCTTTACAAACTCTGCAAGAAGTTCTTCTGCTGTACCTCCGGGTTCGCAGAAGATTACGATTGCCTTTGTCTGGTTGTCTTTCTGGAAAAGTGGAACGAGGTCAAGGTAGTTTGAACCGACAATTGCATCTCCTCCAACGCTAATGCAGGTGCTCTGTCCGATTCCGTTTAATGTCAGGAGGTTGGCAATCTCTGTTGTCATTCCTCCGCTTCTTGAGATTATTCCTATATTCCCTTCACTGTAAGCCTTCTTTACATCATCAACTCTTCCGCCAACCATTCCAATTTTGGTCTTGTGAGGCGATATTATTCCAAGGGAGTTTGGTCCTATTACTGTTGCGCCTTTTTCTCTTGCAAAAGCAACTATCTCAACTACATCCTTTCTTGGAACTCGTTCTGTTACAATGACAACAAGTTTAATGCCATTATCAATCGCCTCAAGGCTTGCACCTTTTACCATTCCGGGCGGAACTGATATTATGCTTGCTTCAGCAGGGTGTACGGTTATTGCTTCTTTTACTGTATCATAGACAGGGACACCGTAAACATCCCATCCGCCCTTGCCGGGAGTTATTCCTGCAACAACTTTTGAGCCGTAATCAAGTAAATCCCTCGTAAAAGTGGTTGCCTCTCTGCCGGTAATTCCCTGAATGATTATCCTTGTATTTTCATCAGCCAAGATTGACATCTCATTCTCCTTAATTTATCTCTTGAACTTTATTTTTTGTCATTGCGAGCGACCAACGGGAGCGTGGCAATCTCATCTTTTACTTGGGAATGTTGTAACATGTTACTATAATTACTGAATTGAGATTGCTTCGTCGCTTTGCTCCTCGCAATGACTTTTTAAAACTGTTCACTAATCACTGTTCACTTACTCGCTCTCTCAACAGCCATTCTTGCGGCTTCATCTATTGAAACGGTTCTGTCGCAGTATGGCACACCATATTTCTTCAATATTCTGAACCCTTCATCCTCCCAAGCGCCTGGAATTCTGAAAACGGTTATGGTTTCTGAAGGAACCTTGCCGCTTTCAATTACGCCTTTAACTACTCCTCTTGCTACCAGGTCAACTCTGGTGTTGCTGACTACATTCATTATGACTGCAATTTTATTGATTCCTGGCTTTGAAAGGATGTGCTTGACAAGTTCTTTAACTTTGAAAACAGAAGGGTTCCCTCCAATCTCACAGTAATTGGCAGGTTTGCCGCCATATTTTTTTATTGCGTCAAATGATGTCAGGCTCGCTCCACCGCCGCCAATCAGAAGACCGAGATTCCCGTCAAATTCAATCATTCTTCCTGCAACTCCACGATGGTCCATTTTGTCAATTTCCGCTGCCTTTTTCTCAAATTCTGTCTGCTTCTTTGACTGGCTTTCCCTTTCACCAAATTCTGCGACAAGACTCTTTTGGCGGTAGAGGGCATCGTCATCAATCTCAATATGTCCATCAAGGGCTATGAATTTCCCGTCCTTTGTTTTTCCAAGAGGGTTTATTTCAGCAAGGGTTGCATCATATTTCAGAAATACCTGAACGAGCCTGTAAAGAACCGATGAAATCTGGAGCAGGTCATTTCCATTTATTCCTGCCTGCGCGACCATTTCTCTTGCATGGTGTTCCTGAAACCCCTCAATGATGTTAAAACTTTTTCTTACAATTTTTTCAGGATTGGTTTTTGCCAGTTCTTCGATATCAACCCCGCCTTCAGTGCAGAAAATTACAACGGGGAGTTTTCTTGTAGTGTCGTAGGTTGCAGCCATAAAGAGCTCTTTTTCAAGAGCTATCTGGTCTTCAACAAGAAGCTTTGAAACAAGGTGGTTCTTAATAGTGCTTCCGAGAAGCTGCTTTCCTTTATCTTTGGCTTCTTTTAAATCTTTTGAGAAAAGAACACCGCCTGCTTTTCCTCTGCCGCCTGTTGGTATCTGTGCTTTGATTACAGAAGGAGTTTCCGCCTTGATTTCATCAACAGACGAGACTACCTGCCCTTTGGGTGCCGGAATGTTGTTTGCCTGAAAAATTTTTTTACTTTCAAATTCATAAAGTCGCATTTTCTAACTCCCAAAATATGCTTTGCTTTTAAGCTCAAGTTTATATAAAAATCGTGGCTTTCATATTGATATTTGCTCTATTTGTCAAGGCAAAAAACGAAGCAATCTTTTTAAAAAGCTGACAGCAGACAGCTATCAGCTTTGAGCATTTGGAATTTGAATAATTTAGATATTGTTTAGGATTTAGGATTTTGAATTTAGAAATTAATATCTACTAACTTGCCAACAACCTTGCTGCTTCCTTTGCAAAATATGTGATTATCATATCTGCGCCTGCGCGTTTGATTGATAGGAGGCTTTCCATCATGATTCGTTTCTCATCTATCCATCCGAGTTTACCGCCTGCTTTTATCATGGAGTATTCACCGCTTACCTGAAAGGCTGCAAGAGGGATATTGAACTGCTGTTTAGCCCTGTAGATTATATCAAGATAGGGAAGGGCAGGTTTTACCATTACAATGTCAGCGCCTTCCTCTATGTCCTGAGCTATTTCTCTTATTGTCTCATCAGAGTTTGCAGGGTCTATCTGGTGAGATTTTCTGTCTCCAAATTCTGGCCTTGATTCTGCTGCTTCCCTGAAAGGAGCATAAAAAGATGATGCGTATTTTGCTGCATATGACATTATTGATATATCTTCAAAACCGTTTTCATCAAGAATTTTTCTGATTGCTTTCACTCTTCCATCCATCATATCTGATGGGGCAACAATATCAGCGCCTGCTTCAGCGTGGCTTAAGGAAATTTTTGTCAAAGTATCTATTGTCGCGTCATTATCAATTTTTCCTTTTTTAATCACTCCGCAGTGGCCATGGTTTGTGTATTCACACAGACAGATATCAGTGATTACAATAAGTTCAGGAATGTTGTTTTTAATCCTTCTGATTGCCTTTTGAATTATTCCATCCTTTGTATAGGCTTCTGAGCCAAACTCATCCTTTTTCTTAGGAATTCCAAACAGGATTATTGCGGGGATGTTTAATTTACTGACTTCCTTTGCTTCTTTAAGGAGGTTGTCAATTGACAACTGAAAGCATCCGGGCATCGACTTAATTCCATTCCTGACATTTTTCCCTTCGCAGACAAAAACCGGGCATATAAGGTTGTCAGTTGAAAGCCTTGTTTCTCTGACCATCCTTCTTATATTTTCATTCCTTCTAAGCCGACGCAAACGGTGAGTTGGGTAAGACATAATATATTATCTTTCTATTTAAATTCTAAAGCCAATTCTCCTTTATAAAACTCTTTTGGCAACCTGTGTCTTTTTTTTACAAACATTTTATTCTCGCAGGCTAAAGCCTGCGGCTACCATTGTTAATTAATATTATTAAAATAATTATCAATCGCTTCTACCATTCCTTTAATGGTGTATTCTTTTGGCATGATATCTGCTTTCATTTCAAACTCTTCAATTGCCTTTGATGTTACAGGACCAATTGAAGCTATGCTTATCTTATTAAAATAATAGATTATTTCTTTTTTTGTAAATAAATTAAAAAAGCTTTTTACCCCGGAAGGGCTTGTAAATGCAACAACATCTGCGTTGTTTTCTTTTAAAAGAGATTTAACTTTATTGCAGTTGACCTTTTCATTCTGAATTCTGTATAAGACTATTTCATCAACTTTTGCTCCTATTTTTTTGAGCCCTAAAGGCAATACCTTGCTTGTTTCCTGTGCCCTCGGGATTAAAATATTTTTTCCCTTAAGAGAATATTTTTTTAAGCCTGACAGAAGTGCTTCTGAATTATACTTTTTTGGGATAAAGCTTGCTTTGATTCCATATTTTTTTAGTTTTCCACCGGTTACTTTTCCGATAACTGCAAATTTAATTGCCTTAAAATCCTTTAAATGTTTTCCTTTTAAAATAAATCTTTTCATGAACAAATCTATTCCGTTCTGGCTTGTAAAGATTATCCAGTGGTATTTATTTATTTCCTTTATTGCTTTATCAATTATGAGAAAGTTTTCAACCGGAACTATTTTTATAACCGGAAGCTTAATTGCTTCTGCGCCGAAATTTTCAAGATGAGATGCTATTTTCGAGGCTCCGGGCTCCGGGCTTGTTATAAGAAATTTTTTATTAAAGAGAGGTTTCTTTTCATACCATCTAAGCTTTTTGCTTAAATTCACCACATCTCCAATAACAATTACTGCTGGAGGTTTTACCCTTTTAGTATTAGTCTTATTTTTTAATTCTTTAATAGTCCCGGTCAGAATTTCCTGCCGGGGTGTTGTACCTGAACTTATTATTGCTATCTGAGCAGAAGGGGATTTGCCAAGCCTTATGAAGTCGTCAAGTATTGAGCCAAGATTTCCTGCTCCCATCAGTATTACCAGAGTTCCTTGCAGGCTTGCTATCTCCTTTGTGATTACCGGCAGTGAAGAGCCATCTTTTTTATGTCCTGTAATGAAAGTAACAGCAGAGGCATAGTCTCTGTGCGTCAAAGGAATCCCTGCATAGGTAGGAACTGCGATTGCAGAGCTGACTCCGGGAACTATTTCAAAGGGAATTCTTTTTTCTGCAAGTGCAAGGGCTTCTTCTCCTCCTCTGCCAAAGATAAAAGGGTCTCCTCCCTTTAAACGGACGATTGTCTTCCCTTCCCTTGCTTTCTTTATGATTAACCTGTTAATTTCATCCTGTTTTATTGAATGGGATTTTGGTTTTTTGCCAAAGTATATCAGCTCAGCATCTTCTCTTGCGTAGGATAGAATGTCCTGATTAATGAGGCGGTCATAAACGACAACATCAGCATTTTTAATGCAGTTCACTCCTTTAAGGGTAATGAGTGAAGGATCTCCGGGACCGGCACCAACAAGATAAACTTTTCCTTTGTTCATATTCTTAGAATTTCTTTTCCGCCATTCTCCAATAATTTTTCTGCAAGCCTGATTCCTATCTCTTCAAAAGAGTTTATTTCTCCTTCCATGCTATCCCTGATAACTTTCTTTCCATCTTTTGTAGCAACAAGCCCTGTCAGTTTTAGTTTTTTATTTAAAACCTCTCCATAGGCTGCAACAGGAAATCTGCATGATGCTCCAATTTTTTTTGTGAAAACTCTTTCTGCAGAAACAGCAATAAGGCTCTCCCTGTTGTTGAGAAAGCTGACGAATTCCTGTATATCAGTATCATCATTTCTTGTTTCAATACCAAGCGCGCCCTGCCCGGCATCAGGGAGCATAATATCAGTTGAGATGTATTCAGTAATTTTATCTTTTAATCCAAGCCTTATAAGTCCTGCTGCTGCAAGAACGATTGCGTCATAATCTTCATTTTCTAACTTCTTAAGCCTTGTATCAACATTGCCTCTTATGTCTTTTATCAACAGGTCTTTCCTTGAATTTAAAATCTGAGCTTTCCTTCGCAGGCTTGATGTGCCAACAATTGAGTTGTGAGGCAATTCCTTAAGCTTCCCTCTTTTTGAAATCAGCACATCCCTTGGGTCTTCCCGTTCAGTTATTGCAGCTATACAAAGTTCATCAGGAATAGTGACTGGCACATCTTTCATGCTGTGGACACCAATATCGATTTCTTCTTTCAAGAGTGCTTCTTCAATTTCCTTTATGAACATATCATTTTTGCTAAATTCTCTTAATGGCTTGTCAGGTAATTTGTCGCCATAAGTTTTAATTTTGATTATTTTGACCTCTAATAGTGGATATTTTTTAACGATTTGCGCTTTTACCCAATCAGACTGTTTTAAGGCAAGAGGGCTTTTCCTTGTGCCAAGCCTCAGCTTTGTAATAACCATTGGCAGTTTTCAATAAACGGGTTTGAGAGAATCAACAATTAATTGTGAATATTCTTTCTGCCATTTCTGGCTACTAAAGATAAACGCATAGATTTCAATCTATCTCTAATCCTTGCCAATCTTTCAAGCTCTGCTCCATATTCCTTCCCAACGATATCTTCAAGCATTATTCTTAACTTTTTTGCAAAAGCCGGATATCTCCCGCTTGTGGAAATCGCTATCACAAGGTCTCCTCTCCGTATCACAGAAGGCATTATAAAGTCACATAGTTCAGGGCCATCAGCTACATTAACCAGCACTTTTCTTTTTTTAGCCTCTTTTGCAACTTCCTTGTTGATTTCAGAATCATCAGTTGCCACCACTGCAAGAAATGTATCCTTCAAATCCCCAACCCGGTATTTTCTGCAAATAACACTAATCTCAGATTTGTCTGCTAATCTCCTGATGTTTTTTGTGATTTTCGGGCTAACCACCATCATCTTTGCCCCACAATTAAGAAGGGACATTATTTTCCTCTCAGCTACTTTTCCACCACCTATAACTACACATTTTTTCCCATTGATATTTAAATGTATTGGATAATATTTCATAGCAAAATAAAAGTAGAACCTGTTAATTGTTTGCAAACTATAGTTTGTAAGAATGGTAATGTCAAATGCAGTATTTAATTCCTTTAAACACCATCCCCATTACTTCCACTCTGCCTGTGCGGAGCACGCCTGACTGCGAGCATCGCTCAGGCAGGCAGACAGGTCTCTTTTGTTCTTTTATTGTCAAAGTTATGTTTTCCATAACCTGACATTTTAACCTTGCAGTTAACCCCTGTCATTTTTACTTTGCTACCACAGTATAATTAAAATGCCTTGACAAAAGAGGTTTTTATAAAATAATAGAATATTTTTAAGTTAATTTAGTAAAAAGGAGCAATACAGATGTATGAACTTACAGAAGAACAGAAGATGCTCAAAGAACTTGCAAGACAGATTGCCGAGGAAGAAATAAAACCTATCAGGGCAGAGCTTGATAATACAGGAGAGTTCCCTTATAAAGTAGTAAAGGCTCTTGTTGACGCTGACCTTATGGGTTTGTTTATTCCAACTGAATATGGCGGTTCAGCCCAGGGAACTTTTGAGATGTGTCTTGTTATGGAAGAGCTTTCAAAGGCGTGCGGAGGAATAGCCCTTTGCTATGGCGCAACAGCCCTTGGAACTTATCCAATACTTCTTTTTGGCAGCGAGGAGCAGAAAAAAAAATATCTTCCAAGGATTGTAAAGGGGGAGCTTGCTGCATTTGCTCTTACAGAGGCTGAAGCAGGAAGCGATGCGGGTGGTGTCAGGCTGAAGGCTGAAGCTGGTGGCGATTATTATGTTCTTAACGGCGTAAAGCAGTGGATAACCAACGGAGGGGTTGCAGAAATCTACACAGTAATTGCTGCAACCAATAAAGCAAGGGGAAGCCGAGGGCTGTCAGGATTCATAGTTGAAAAGAATACACCCGGCTTTACTTTCGGGAACAAGGCAGACAAGATGGGCATAAGGGCTTCAATAACAAGCGAGCTTGTTTTTGAGGATTGCCACGTACCAAAGGCTAATATGCTTGGGAAAGAGGGAATGGGTTTTCCTGTTGCAATAAAAACCCTTGATAAGGCAAGGCCCGGTGTTGCAGCGCAGGCGCTTGGAATTGCGCAGGGAGCCCTTGATGAAGCTGTTGCATATTCAAAGACAAGGGTTCAGTTTGGGAAAGCAATCTCAACCTTTCAGACAATTCAGGTTATGCTTGCAGATATGGCAACAAAAACTGAGGCTGCAAGGGCGCTTGTTTACTCAGTGGCAAAATATATTGACAGCGGAGCTTCTGACATTTCAAAAGAATCCGCAATGTGCAAGCTCTATGCCTCTGATGTTGCAATGGAGGTAACAACTGATGCTGTGCAGATTCTTGGCGGATACGGATATATGAGGGATTACCCTGTTGAAAAGATGATGCGTGATGCAAAGATAACCCAAATCTATGAAGGCACAAACCAGATTCAGAGGCTTGTAATTGCGAACAGGCTGCTGAGGTAAATAGCTGTCAGCATTCAGCTATCAGATGTCAGTTTCCCATCAATAGTATTTTTTCATTGTCAATCAATAAACAGAATGGTATTATTTCCTTATTAAAGTTTGCATTGCTTAATTCACTTTCATTCAGACAAGTCCTTATTTAAGCAAAATCTGGATAAAAATATGGTTAAGAAAGTATTGAAAAGAAGTAATTTTAAAAATTCCTTATCAATAAAAGAGGACCTGTCATATTGGTTGAGCAGACCTACTGAAGAGCGCATTTCAGCAGTAGAGTATCTAAGAAAACAATATTATGGAAGTACAGCAAGACTTCAGAGAGTTGTTAGCATTATTCAATTCCCACAAAGTTGAATACATAATCACAGGGGGGTATGCCTTGGCGTTTCATGGCGCCCCTCGCTATACTGGTGATCTTGATATTTTTGTAAAACCCGATGAAGAAAACGCCCGCAGGGTATTAGCAGCACTTGATGAATTTGGATTTGGTTCAGTTGGCCTGAAGGAATCAGATTTTACTTATCCTGAGAAAGTTGTACAGCTTGGTGTTCCACCAGTCCGTATTGATATTATTTCATCCCTGTCAGGAGTTTTATGGGAAGAGGCACTTTTGGGCAGAGTCGAAGGAAAATATGGAGACATTTCCGTATATTACCTTGGTAAAAATCAGTTTATATCTAACAAGAGAGCAATGGGGAGGAAAAAGGACATGGCTGATATTGAGGCACTTGGTGAAGAATAAAAAAGAGCGGGAAACAAAATCCCTTTCTACAGACACTGCATCAGGTTTCGGCTCCAGAGGCAGTCGCCGCAAGGCTCGTCGTTCCCAAAGCAGTCTCCCTCAAACCTGTCTAAGAATCCGCAGCTTCCATAGGCAGGGCATTCAAGGCAGTGAGGATAAGTAAATTTATCAACACATGCCCTTAGTTCAACAAACTTTTTGGAATTCCAGATTTTTTCTAAAGATTTGTCATTTATATTCCCAAGACTCAATGGATAAACCTCACGACTTGTGCTGTCAAGATGGAATTTATGGGAGTGCATTAGCCTTGAGCAGGGTTTTACCTCGCCATCCCAAGAAATAAAAGCAGTTCTGTTCTTAACGAATTTGCATTCACGCTTTACATCTGAGTTTATTGGTGGAAGTGATAGCTCTATATTCAGCTTATCTGCTATTTTTTTTGTGGCTGCAAAAATATCTCTTTCCTTTGCAAGTGTTTTTTCATCTCTTTCAAAAAGCTTTCTTAAGTTTAGGAATATATCGTGGGATGCTGCTTCAGAATATGCGTCATTTATAACTGAATTTAATTTCTGTTCATACTCTTTTGTAACCATTTCTTTTCTGAAGAAGCTGAAGTTATAGTAATTTTTAAGATTCACTCCCTCTGTCCTTGCGCGTTTCATTGCTTTCTGGAAAATATCAATTGAAGCCTGAGACAGCATTTCAAATGATACCTCATTGAGCATTTCTTCTGTGTAGGGGAGGAGATGGGAAACTATTATAAACTCTATTTTATTTTCCTTTGCAAAATTTACTGCAAGAGGAAGCTCATCAAGATTGCGTTTCATTACCACGAATTCAAGTCCGAGTTTAGGCTTGCTTGTTTTTATTTTCTCTTTATACTGATTAATAAAATCTATGCTTTCTTTAATCTTTTTAAAATTTCCGCCCCTTCTTATATAGCCATAGGTTTCTGGTTTTATTCCGTCTATTGAGATTACAAGTTTGTCAATTTTGCTGCTTACAATTGCCTGAGCAGTTTTTTCGCATATAAGCATTGCGTTTGTTGTAAAACCGATTTCACTGTTTTCAGGCAAAAGTTCCTTTGCGATTTTAATTATTTCAAAAAGGCTGGCGTTCATCAAAGGTTCGCCGAGTCCGGTAAGATTCAGAAATTTTATTTGAGGCAAAGCAGGGATGAGTTTTTTAAATGTGCTGAGGTCCATATCTCCCTGATTTTCAGAGAATGTACCTCTCATGCACGTCCTGCAACTGATATTGCAGCGTGAAGATGTTTCAACATAAAGCTGTTTGATATGGTCTGTCATAATGATTAAGAATACTAATTTAATTAAAAAAATCCATGATTTTAATCATAGTTTATTGAAAAAAGTTTAGCAGAAAGCTTATATCCCATAAAATAAAAACGCACCCAAAGGGGTGCGCAACATTTTGCAATTTAAAATTTCCAATTTTAAATTTATTTAAGATGCTCCTCCTGCAACAGGTGGGAATATGGCTACACGGTCTCCGTCTTTTAAAAGACAGCTGAGTTCAGCATGGACTCCGTTCACAATAATTATCTTTGTTTCTTTTTCAGGGATTCCAAGCTGGTGAAGCAGCCCCTGTATGGTAAGACCTTCTTTGGCGGAAATCTTTTTGCCTTCTTTCAAATCAAGTCCGGGCAAATATTTTAATAAAGTAGCATATGTCCTGACTTCAATATCTGCCATTTTAAGCTTCCTAAATTAATCCCCTATGAACTTACAAACTTGCTTTTTATCTATTTCAAACTAAATCCCCCCTACCCCCCTTTGTTAAAGGGGGGATTTGGGGGGATTTTAACTTCTCGAAGAAACATATTCTTACCCTTAGATATTAGCCCAAACTTTATCAAGCTCTTCAGGTTTAATCTCAAATGTTATATTGTGAGGCGGGCATTTTTCATCATCAAAAAATTCCGGCAGACGGTCATCAGCCTTGGTAAAGCCTGCTTTCCTGTTGAACTCAAGCTCTGTCTTAATGACCTGTGTGCCGATTTTTGGAATATCATCAACTGTAAGTGTTGTGCCGTATTCGGCATTGATCATGTCTATAATCGCCTGCAATCCTTCCGGCAGGTCAAGGCAGGCAATTGCAACAAAGAGGCAAAGCCCTGTGCAATCAACTGTTGCTGTTGCAATCTGCATGGCTCTTGACACATCTACCTGCCCCTCCGGTTTTAATGGATTAACATCTCCGCCTACCTTAAGGATATTCTGCAGTACCGCATATCCTGCAGTATGGTCTCCACCCATTGTGCTGGTTGCATAAGTTACACCGATTCCTTTTACAGTCCTCGGGTCATATGCGGGTAATCCCTGTCCTTTAACTGCTGCAACTCTTGAAATTCCAAAAACTCTACCTGTTACTGCTGCTCCCTGACCTAAAATTTTTCCAAGAGGAGTTTTCTTGCCAATTTCCTGAAGCAACTTAATGAAAGAATCTGCATCACCCCATTTTGCAAGCCCTGCTTCTGCGGCAACTGCAAGAGTAACACCTGACTCTATAGTATCAAGTCCGGTGTCTGAACAAATCCTTATCATCTGGGCAACCTTGTCAAGGTCATCTACTTCAAGATTAGCACCAAGAGACCATACAGATTCATATTCCATTGGTGCTGTTATAGCCTTGCCATTTTTGTCAGGATATATATTTGAACATCTGATAACACAACCCGGATGGCATGCATGGACAGCCTTCCCTTCTCCTCCACGGGCTTTGGCTACTTCTGCTATTTTTTCTCCACTAATGTTGGCTGCTGTTTCAAAACGCCCTCTTCTGAAATTCTTTGTTGGGAAGCCTCCAGCTTCATTCAATATGTTTACAAGAACTGCTGTGCCGTAATTCGGCAGGGCTTCACCTGTTACGGGATGCTTTAGCAAAACCTGTGAAAATACCTTTGCAGCATTTTTAAACTTTTCTTCATCTTTTATAGGAACCTTATCTGCACCCTTGTCATCTACGATGATAGCCTTAATTTTTTTTGAACCCATTACTGCGCCAAGACCACCGCGCCCGGCAAATCTGCCCGGTCCTCCTTCAGGGTCATTTACTGAAATCCCTGCATTGCACATTCTTTCCTCACCGGCAACGCCAATGCATATTACGCCAACCTTTCCGTATTTGTCCCAGAGCTTTTTATTAAGCTCATATGTTCCAATGCCTGCTAAGTCATTGGCAGGAACGATTTTTACACCGTCCTTGGTCACTTCCAGCATATAAAATTTATTATCTTTTGGCATCCCTTCAATGATAATGGCTTTCACATTACATTTTGCAAGTTTCTGACTTGCAATACCGCCTACGTTGGATTCCTTAATTGCTCCGGTCAGAGGGCTTTTCCCGCCAAAAGACATCCTTCCTGAACAGGCAGCAGATGTTCCGCTTAAAAGTCCCGGCGCCAGAATCAATTTATTGTGAATGCCCAGAGGATGGCAGGTAGCAGGAACTTCATCATTAACTATTGATGACGTTAATCCCCTTCCCCCTGCAGCAGCATATTTAGAAGGACATTTCTCCTCCTTGACCTTCAAATCGGTCATGTTCACCCTATAAATTTTGTCCATAGGACTCCTCCTTGATTAAAATGTTGTTAAACAGAAATAATGCGATATTGCCTTTTCCGGAATGAATGACAAACATTCTTATAAAGGACTCTTAAAATCTAGTCAAGGGAATTCTGAGGGTTGATTACGCAGATTAAAAATGATTACAAAGATTTCAGGTTGTAAGGTTTTTTGTTGTTATTTCAGAGGGAAGTAGAGGACTCTCCAGTGATTTTTCACACCTTCTTTTTTATGTTCGAAAAGTCCTTTTAATATTGAAAAGCCTTTTCCGCTTTTATCGCTTTCATACGAGAAAAGAAGCGGTATTTTAATTGTTTTCCAATCATCTTTCTTCTGGTATTTGTAAAGGTCCCAGAAAAGGGTTGTCTCGGAATTACCCTTTTTGTCCCTGTTGTATCTGCAGAAAGTCCAGAAAGGCGAGAAGTTTTTTTCAAATTTTTCTATGAACAGTCCCTCCCCTGAAAAAGGTATCAATGACAGGGAAGAAATTTCTGTTCTGTCCTCTTTGTCCCTTCTGTAAGACAGAAAAGGCCAGAGATTGATTTTTCTTGCGGTTTTCTTTCCGTCTGTCCATGTTTCCTTTCTGTCTGTAAAAAAAGGTACAAGGGTTTTAACCTTTTTTTCATGTCCATCTGTGGTTATTTTATCAAACCAGAAGAATGGCCAGAGGAAAAAATTGTGTGTTATATCTTCGCTTTTATCGAATCTGAAAAGAGGGAAGAATTGCCTTACCTGCCTTGTTTCTCCGGAAGTAAAAGAAAAAACAGGCCAGATGATATCGTAGCGAGCATAGTTCCGTTTTTTGTTATTATCATACAGATATAAAGGAAACATTACGACTCCAACTTCTCTTTCCTCTGATTTCTCATAACCATAGAATGGAAGCACAATCAGACTCTCTTCTGCAAGTTTATTCCCTTCATAGAATTTCTGGTTGCTGTAGAATGGCCAGAGATAATATTTTTTAAGGTATTTTCCTTCTGCTTTGTCAAAGCCGTAAAATGGAAAGAATTTAAAACCTGTATGCCCTTCTCCCTTTGCGTAATGGAATATGGGCCAGAGAATTTCCCATCCTCTGTCATCACCTTTTCTTGTTTCAACATAGAGAGGAAAGCCTATAAATTTTAATTCATCCTTATTAAGCCACTTTTTTAAGTTTCCATAAAATGGGAAGAAAAGGTTGTATTTTCCGTTTTCTGCTTCTCCGCCTATATAGAAGGGAAGAAACAGAGTGGAGCCAATCCTTCTGCCGTCATCCTGTGTTTCATATTTTGAATAATAAAATGGGATAAACCTTCCAAGCACCCCTTTTTCATCTCTCGCATATCTTCCAAGGGGCCAGAAAAAGTCTATATTTATCTTTTTTTTATCAATATCTTCTTCAACATCAAGGACAGGTCTCAATGCATAATTTAACTTTTCCGGACTGTATTTCAGTTCAAACAGAGGACCCAAGATTCTTACTTCTGCGGATTGCCTTGAGTCATCAGTTTTTTTATAATACAGGGGGCTTAAGTCTAAATATTCTTCTTCTGAGAAAGCGGGTAAAGGATTTGAAAGAATCAGTCCATAGAATAGCAGCGCAATGATGGATAAAAAACAACATTTCTTTGTCATAGTATTAAAATGCGGGGTCAGAAGACCCCACCTGTCTGCATGCAGAATATTCCTCTCATGCGAGCGGGTTATAATGAATTTTAAGCTCAGCACAATAAATTCTCAGAAGAGAGAGAACAGGGCGCTTATGAAAGTTGATATCGGAGAAAGCTCGCTTGCCTGCTCTGCCGAATCCCCAAGCTGTTTCAGAGATTTTTTAGCATCATGGTAGAGCGTTTCATCATTGACAAGTTTTCCAAGGGTTCCTTCGCCCTTATCAACCTTTGCAGTAATGCTGTTTAAGGATTTTGTGGTATCTTTAAGTCCAGCAATTGTTTCTTTAAGGTTTTCCCTGTTCTCCTGAATGACTGAATCAAGGTCTTTGCTGATTTTTGAAAATTTCTCCATTACCTCAGGGGTTTTTTCTCTTAATGTGCCGGAAACTTTTTCAAAATTATCTAATGTTTTGTTTACTGAATTTTCATTATTAGCTACCAGGGTATTAAGCCGGAGAGACAGCTCGTCAATATTCTGCACAGCACTTTTTACTGAGGCTTCATTCTGCGCAAGCATTCTGTTTAAAGTTTTAGTTGCATCTTTTATGTTGGAAAGGGTTTCGTTTATGTTTTCCTTGTTTTCGGTAACAACCTTGTCAAGCCCATTGGCAACACTTGTGAGTTTCAGGACAAGCTTGTCAACATCGGCAGATGCCTCTCCCTGCGTGATTACAGCGCCATTTTCAAGTTTTCCTGATTCAGGATTTCCATAGCTGATTTCTATAAATTTCTGTCCCAGAAGGCTTTCTGATTTTACTGATGCGGTTGCATTCTTGTAAATCTTAACCTCGGAGTTAATATCCATCGTGATTTCTGCTTTTGATCCCTTTAATTCCATATTCTCAATTTTTCCTATCCTTACACCTGCCAGTTTTACCGGAGATTCTTTTTCAAGCCCTGTTACGCTATCCATGTATGTAATGATATGGTACCCGCTTTTCTGAAGCCATTTTATTCCGCCAAACTGAAAAGATAACCACACAAAAAGTATTATTGCTCCTGTAACAAACAAACCTACCTTTGCCTCAAGGCTTACATTCCTTCTTTCCATTAGTGACACTCCTTACACTTGAGATTTAAAATTTAAAATTACTGATCTTAATTTTTACATTTTTATTTTATTAACTCTTTAAATCATCATACCTAAATTATCTTTATTGGCCCCTCTGCTGAACCGCTTAAGAACTGGATAACATAAGGGTTATCTGTTTTTTTCAGCTCTTCTGTTGTTCCGTAAAATTTAATATCTCCATTATATAAGAGCGCTACTTTATGAGCTATTTTATACAAGCCAGGAATATCATGGCTTACAACTATTGATGTTATACCAAGGCGTTCCTGAGTACCTTTGATTAAATGGTTTATTGCATCTGAAAGAATCGGGTCAAGTCCTGTCACAGGTTCGTCATAGATTATGATTTCAGGGTCAATTGCAAGGGCTCTTGCAAGCCCGACCCTTCTTTTCATTCCCCCTGATAACTCAGAAGGCATTTTGTCTTCAACATCTTTTAGCCCTACATCAAGAAGCCTTTCTCTTACAATTTTATTTATATCCTGCAACTTCATCTTTGTATTTTCAAAAAGGCCAAAACCGACATTTTCTCCAACTGTCATTGAGTCAAAGAGCGCGGCAAACTGAAAAACAAACCCAAACTTTTTCCTTACCTCATTCAGTTCCTTATCATCTAATTTTGTAATATCAACTCCGTCTATCAGAACCTCTCCGCTGTCAGGCTTCATAAGCCCTATGATGTGTTTCAATATTACGCTTTTCCCCTGACCGCTTCCGCCTATTATTACCGTAACTTTGCCCTTTTCTATGGTCAGGTTAATGTTGTTTAAAACCTTTTTCCCTTTAAAGGTTTTTGTTAAATTTTTAATCTCAATCATGTTTACCTTAAAGTCTTTCTGTATATATCCTGTTTAATATGGCTTCTGAAATCTTTTCCCCTTATCTCAACAATCCTGCACATCTCATAGAGCCTTGAAACAAGCCTGTAGCCAATCCTGTCCTCAAGAGTATCTTCATTGGATTTTGAGGGTTTTTCAATTAGATAATTTGTTGTAATGATTGTCACCCTTTTTTCATTGTATCTCTTATTGATGATGTAGGTTAAGATATCCCTTCTCCAGTCTGTTACCTTGTGCGCTCCAAGGTCATCAAGGAGCACAACCTCTTTATTGAGAACCGGAGACAGAATCTCTGATTCAGACACTTCAGAATCAGGACTAAAGCTCATCTGGATTGATTTGAGCAGGTCCCAAAAATCAAAAAAGATACATGGCACCCCCTTTGTTTTAATGAGAGCCTGTAATATTGCAACTGAAAGATGGGTTTTCCCGACACCGCAATCCCCTATAAAAAAAAGCCCTGCATCATCCACATCAGGATAATTTTTTACGAACTGCTCGGCTATTCTTTTTGCTACCCTCTGGCTTGGGTCGTGGTTTTCATAGCTTTCAAAGGTACAGAACCTGTATCTGCCTGGTATCTTTCCCTGTTCAATGAGCTTGTTGCGGGATTTAGTCTTAAAACATTCGCAGCGCTTAACCTGCGCTATTCCTTTTACATCAACTTCCTTCCATCCTGTACCCTGACAGATTTGGCATTCTGACTTGTTCAGTTCTTCCATATATTTTCCTCTATTATACCCATTAAATTTGGGCAGGTGCAAGACCTGCCCCTACATTTCTGTAATCAAAAATCTATGTCCAGAAGAGTTCTGAAACCGAACTTCCTTCTCAGTCTTGAATCAACCATTGCTTTAAGAGATTCATTATAATCTTTCTCTTCCATTTTTTTTCTGTATGGAAGGAGTTTCTTTTCACACTCTTCTCTCAGAGATAAAAAAGTATTTTCATCAATCATTTGCTTTGCTTTATTCAAAACCATACTATCAAGACTCTCAATTTCTTCTATAAGTTTTTCTATGTTTTTTATTTTTAAACCCTTTGTATTTTCTTCAATCTTTTCAATGCCTGATAAAAGCATATCTTTCAATTTTTCAGCTATGGATAAATCTTTTTTCTCAAGAGTTTTCATTTCCTCTTCAATATTTCCGCGAAGGCTTTGCAAGAAGTTTAAAAAATTCTGGTTATAATTTTCCGGCTCTTTCATTTCTTCAAGAACTTCTGATTTCCCGGTTTTATTCTCTTTAAAGTCCTTCCAGTATTTCAATATATGCTTTTCACAATATTCCAGAGTTGGAACAGTCATTATCTTTCCTTTCTTGGAAAAATTCAACCCTTCAATCGCGTTATCTATTCCCTCTTTTACAATATTTACAGGGATTCCCATGGATTCCCATTTTTCAATAAGAAGCCATTCTTTGTGGAATATCATTAACCCGCCGTTTCTTTTCTCAACTAAAAACCTCTCAACTTCTTTCACGTAATCCATTTGCATTTGTAATAATCTTTAATTTAAGGATAGCTTTTAAAATCCCCCCTCATTTCTCCTTTTCTAAAGCGGGGATGAGGGATTAATTTTTCCTAAAATCTCTGTAATAAGATTATCTGAAAAATGTAGCTGTCATAAAGTAATCGATAATAAGAATCAGCACAGATGCTATTACTACTGCCCTTGTAGTGGCTTTCCCAACTCCCTCTGCTCCTCCTTCTGCAAAATAGCCCTTGTAACAGCCAATCAAAGAAAGAATAAGGCCAAATACAATTGCCTTTTCAAGTCCCTGCATACAGTCAGAAACATGAAGATTTTCCCTTATTCCTGTCCAGAAAAGAACTGAACTCTGCCCGAGAAATTTTACTACAATCACATACCCGCCTATTATTCCTACGAAATCAGCAATTATGGTGAGAAGTGGGACTACTATCATGCCTGCAACTATTCTTGGAACTATGAGGTATTGTACAGGGTTTACTGCCATAACCTCCATGGCATCTATCTGCTCAGTAACTTTCATTGAACCGATTTCAGCTGCAATCAGAGAGCCTGCCCTTCCTGTTACCATCAGAGCAGTCAAAACAGGGCCAAGCTCTCTTGTGAGAGCTAAAGCCACTACATATCCAACCAGATATTCCGCGCCGAACTGGTGGAAACCCCTGTAGGTTTGAAGGGAGAATACTGCACCTGTGAAAAATCCTGTGAGAACAACAACTGAAACTGAATTTATTCCTATGACCTCCATCTGTTTGAGAGTATTTGTTAATTTAAAGGGAGGTCTGAAAAGCCATACAACAGTGTTAAACAGGAAGATTATTATCCTTCCCATTTCTTCAATGAGTTGAGTGGTACGCTCTCCTATTTTTTCAAATATATTTTTCATAGTTTGAAGCTCTATTTTGGATTTTCAATTATTCTTTTTAGAGTTTCCTTAAGCTCGTTCAAGTCAAAAGATTTTACAATATATGCGTCAGCTTTCAGCTGTTCAAAATCAGAACGGTATTTGTCATAGGCAGTGTTTACTATTATGGGTATATCATTTCTTATCTCTTTTATCTGCCTGAAAGCCATTCTGCCATCAATATTTGGCATTTTGATATCAAGGACTACAACATCAACGTTCTCATTCCTGAGTTTGTATATTCCGTCAATTCCGTCGGATGCCAGGATAACTCTGTAACCTTCTTCTTCAAGCTCTTCCTGGTAGAGCTGCCTTATTGACTTTTCATCTTCTATGATTAAGATAGTTTTCAATTTTTTATAGTATAAATTTTGATAAAAATGTATTGTAAAATTGTAGACTTAAAAAGTTTTATCTTTTAACAATTAATATATCAACACTTACTTTATTTATCAATTGAATTAATAATATGATTCCACTCAAGGATACCATACCGTCAAGAACCTATCCATTCGTAAATATCTTCATAATAATTTTAAATATCCTCGCATTTGCTTATGAGCTGTCTTTAGGTAAGAGGCTTGACATGTTTATCCTGTCTTATGGTGTAATTCCAATAAAATTTTATTATTTACTTGCAACACAGCCTTTTAATTTTTTAAATATTTTTTTTCCTTTTTTAAGTTCAATTTTCCTCCACGGCGGTTGGATACATATAATTGGGAATATGCTGTATCTCTGGATATTTGGAGATAATGTGGAAGACAGGATGGGACATCTGAGGTATTTTGCTTTTTATATTATCTGCGGTGTTCTGGCAGGGGGTGTCCATCTATATACAAATCCCACATCAGGTGTGCCAACAATAGGGGCAAGCGGCGCAATTGCCGGGGTAATGGGTGCGTATTTTATTATGTTTCCGGGTTCAAGGATAATTACGTTTGTGCCAATTTTTTTCTTTTTTCAGATTATTGAAATACCGGCATTTTTTTTTATCGGGTTCTGGTTTCTGATGCAGTTTTTCTCCGGTTCTCTTTCTCTTGCATCTGCAGGACAGAATGTTGGCGGAGTAGCATGGTGGGCTCATGTTGGAGGGTTTGTGTGCGGAATGGCTCTTGTTTTCTTTTTCAGGAAAAGGAAGCGCAGTTACAAGGTTTTTCGTGACCAGATATAATGAAAGAAATCTTTTTTAAATATCACTTGCTCGCGGTTTTGATAATCACAGTGCTATCTGTGATTGTTTATTCCAACACATTCAATGTTCCTTTTCATTATGATGACCGCCCTGTTATTATAGAAAATCCGAATATCAAGGATATAAGAAATATTTCAAATGTGCTTTTTCACAATCCCTCCCGCCCTCTGTTCAGTCTTTCCTTAGCTCTGAATTATTATCTTAACGGGCTTAACCCTTTTGGTTATCACCTTGTGAATCTTTTCTTTCATGTTTTAAGCGGGCTGCTGGTTTATATTTTGACGTTTTTGATTTTTAAAAATTTGCCTGCCTTTTTTGGAGCCTCTTTTTATCCTTTTTATTTAAGCTCTCTTTTTTCCGGGCTTATCTTTTCCGCTCATCCCATTCAGACTGAGTCAGTTACCTACATTTCAAGCAGGTCAGGTGTGATGTGCACAAGCTTTTATCTCCTTTCAATAATCTTTTTCATAAAATATTTAAAATCAACAAAAATAAAATATTTCTTCTATCTGCTCAGCATTTTATCCTTTCTGGTTTCTCTTGGGATAAAGGAGACAGCAGTTACATTGCCGGCAATTCTCCTGCTTGTCGATTATTTTTTCCTGTCAAAGAAACCAAACAGAGAAAACCTTCTTTCTGAAAAGAGCCTGTCAGCAGAATCAATAACAGGTGTTTTGAAAAAGAAATGGTATCATATCCCTTTCTGGCTTTTAATCCTTGTGATTTTTATTATCAGGTATTTTCTTTATGGAACAGTGGGGCATCCCAAGTTTCATAGGAATCTCATTTACCATTTACTCACTCAGTCGCACGTGATAATCAACTATTTCAGACTTCTTTTTCTGCCTTTCAATTTAACTATTGATTATGTTTTCCCAATTTACAAAGATATTTTTGAACCTTTGACAGCCCTTTGTATAATTATAATTTTTCTCATATTAATTTTTTCATTTAAAAATATTAATAAATCACCTGTTCTGTCCTTTTCAGTTCTCTGGTTTTTTATTACCTTAAGTCCTACTTCATTAATCCCTTTGGAAGACTCTATGAGTGAGAGATGGCTTTACCTTCCATCAATTGGGTTTTGTTTATTCATGGTATTTATTTTAAAACCTTTCTTTGGGAAAGAAAGAATAACAAAATTTTCACCTTTTCTTATTCTGTCAATCATTTTGCTCTTGTTTGCCGCAAATTCTTATCAGCGCAATATTATCTGGCAAAGTGAGTATACACTCTGGAAAGATGCATTGGCAAAAACCGGTAATAAGGCAAGGCCTTACTTAGCCCTTGGGTACCTCAATTTTAAGAATGGCAATTACAGGAAAGCAATAGACTACTACAAAAAATCCATTGAGTTATATCCAACTGCAGAGGCATACAACAATTTAGCCTATGCTCTGACAAAATTAAAAACCTCAAATGATACAGCTGTTATTCAGCTATTAAAAGAATCAATATCCTTAAAGCCAGGGAATTACAAGGCATATTTAAACATTGGAGATATATATTTTATAAAAAAGGATTATAATGAGGCTCTGAAATATTATCAGAAAGCCCTTGATGTAAATCCGAAGTTTTCTGCTGCCCATCTGGGGATAGGAATAATTGATGAAAGGCTTGGGAGGACTTCTGCTGCTCTTGAAAGATATAGAACTGCGCTAAAGTTTGATCCCCTTAACAGAGAGGCTTTATACAGCCTTGGAACACTTTATTTAAACACAGCGCAATATGTAAATGCGATTATTACATTGGAGAGGTTAATAAGTTTATCTGCGAATAACCCTGATGTCTATTATAACCTTGGATTGTGTTATTATTATATTGGCGATTACAAAAAGGCAATGGAGGCATATCAGCAGTCTTTAAAAATCAACCCATATAAGGCTGATGTCCATAACAGCATGGGCGTAAGCCTTCTCATGATGGGTGAAGTAGACAGGGCTATGGAGGAATATGCGGTTACCATAAGAATTGACCCGAAATTTGCTCAGGCTTACGGGAATATGGGGCTGGTTTATAAACAGATGGGAGAAAAGGATAAGGCAATTGCGATGTTCAAAGAGGCTCTTAAATTTGACCCGGACAATCAATCTACAAAGGAGAATCTTAGAGAGCTTGGAAGCAAATAGCCAAGTGAACTCCTCAATTAATTGAACTCTGTTAAAACCGAGTCACTATGTCAGTTAACTGCCAAGAAAACGCTTACCTGATAAACCATAAAAAAGAATTGTTGTAACTTGCCTATAAACTTTACGTTTAAATTTGTAAATTTGATTGATTTTTTTGATTGATTGTTTATTAATAATTTTTAGTATTTGATAAAAATTTATTTAATTAATCTTAGATAAGGAGCTTTTGCTATGTTAAAAAGAAGTGTTTCTTTTATTGTAGTTCTTGTTGTCGGATTGGTTTGCGGATTTTACCTCTCTTCAATCCCTGCAATTTCTGAGAATTTAAAGTTAAACGGACTATTGCAGAATGCATCAGGAAAGTTCTGGGAAGAAGGGAAAGAATTTCCTCCGGTAATATCAGGCGGCAGACCAGCATCTTTTGCAGATTTAGCTGACAAAGAAAAACCAGCAGTTGTTAACATCAGCACAAGAAAGACCATTAAACGCCAGGAACATTCTCCTTTTGACGGATTTGGAGGCCCTTATGGCAAAAGAGAGCAGAACCCTTTTGGTGATTTTTTCGGAAATGATTTTTTTGACAGGTTTTTTGAAGGCATGCCAAAAGAATACAGGCAACAAAGCCTTGGTTCAGGTTTCATTATCAGCGCAGATGGTTATATAGTGACAAATAACCATGTTGTTGAAAATGCTGATGATATTAAGGTGAAGCTTTCAACAGGCAAGGTCTATGACGCACAGATTGTTGGACGGGATAAGAAAACTGACCTGGCGCTTATAAAAATTAAGGGTCCAGACAACCTTTCAGTAGCCGTTCTTGGTGATTCTGACAAATTAAGAGTAGGTGATTGGGTCATGGCAATAGGAAACCCCTTTGGTTTTGAGCATTCTGTTACAGTTGGTGTTGTGAGTGCAAAGGGAAGAGTAATAGGCGCAGGTCAATATGATGATTTTATTCAGACAGACGCATCAATAAATCCTGGCAACAGCGGAGGACCTCTTTTTGATATCAATGGAAACGTAATCGGGATAAACAGTACCATAATAGCATGGGGTCAGGGAATCGGATTTGCCATACCGATTAATCTCGCAAAAGAATTATTGCCCCAGATGAAGGATAAGGGAAAGGTGAGAAGGTCGTGGCTTGGTGTTGTGGTTCAGGATATTACAGAAGATCTGGCAAAATCATTTAGCCTTAAATCATCCAAAGGAGCTCTGGTTGCAGATGTGGTAAGGAACGGTCCGGCAGAGAAAGCGGGAATTAAAAGAGGAGATGTTATAACAAAGTTTAGCGGAAAAGAGGTTGAAAACTCCCGTGAACTTTCAAGAAAAGCAGCATCTTCTGAAGTAGGAAAAAAAGTCGAGGTTATTTTGATGAGGGAGGGACAGGAAAAAAAGTTTGAAGTTGCTTTAGAAGAATATCCCTCTGACGGGTCTTCTTTTGGAGAAGATGAAGGAAGTGAAGAGGGGGAATCGGCTAAACTCGGCATTTCAGTTCAGGACATCACTCCTGAAATTGCTGAAAGGCTTGGCTCAAAAGATACAAAGGGTGTGGTAATTTCTGATGTTGGGTCCGGAAGTGAAGCAGAAGATTCAGGCTTGAGAAGAGGGGATATTATCAAAGAAGTTAATCGCAGAATAGTAAACAATGTAAAAGATTTTAAAAAAGAAATGGGAAAAGCTAAATTAAAGGATGGAATTCTTTTTCTTGTTCAAAGAGGAGAAACCACCTTTTTTGTTACCATAAAAAAGGGTTAGTCCTGACCGTAACTGTCTTGAAAAAGAGAATGTATAAATAAGGAGATTTGCTGATGCAGAAAAAAAAGGAAGAATTTTTTGTTTTATTTTTCATCTTTGCTCTGACCCTTCTTGGCTGTGTGTCAAAAAAAACTGATGTAAAAAAAACAGTGGTTGTTGGTCCTGATGAAGAGGTCCTGGTAGTGCCAAAAGAGAGGAATGTTTTTATTCCGGGAGAAAGGATTCTTGAAATTCCCGGAGAAGGTAAAGGCAAAGGGACAATGATACAGAGAAAGTAGCAAGGACTCTTTTATATAAATTTTTAATCAATTGGAAGGAGTGCTGTATGCTTTATCAGAATCTTAATGAACTGAGCGGTTCAATTAAAGGTGTTTTGGCTTTAGAGGGTGAAAAAATAAAAGTTACAGACAGCGATAAATTTACCAGAGAGGTTATTGACCAGCTTGTTTACAGTGCAGTGTTTGGAAATGCAGAGATAAAGGAAGTTTGCAGATGGATTATATGGGAGGCTTCTCCGGTTCTGGGAATTTATCCCTCATCTATTCAGGGCATATATGAGGCAAGGGCAAAGGGTGAATATAAAGGGATGACTGTACCTGCAATCAACATAAGAGGTCTTACTTATGATGTTGCAAGAACAATATTCAAGGCTGCGATGAAGAATAACGCAAAAGCATTTATTTTTGAAATTGCAAAATCAGAAATTGACTATACTGAGCAAAGGCCTGAGGAATATACTACAGCAGTTCTGGCAGCAGCAATCAGGGAAGGGTTCAGGGGTCCTGTCTTTATTCAGGGAGACCATTTTCAGGCGAGCGCATCAAAATTTCAAAAAGACCCCTCTGCAGAGGTTAAAAAATTAAAAGACCTTATCAGAGAAGCGGTTGAAGCAGGTTTTTATAATATTGATATTGATGCATCAACCCTCGTGGATTTAAGCAAGAGTTCTGTCAGAGAACAGCAGAGATTAAACTATGAAATTACAGCAGAGCTTTGCTCATATATCCGTTCCATTGAACCCGGGGAAATAACAGTTTCTGTTGGTGGTGAGATAGGAGAAGTTGGAGGGAAAAACAGTACAGTAGCGGAACTCAGGGAGTTTTTTAAGGGATTCAGAGGGGAGCTTGATTTAAAATACAAAAAAAACCTTAATGGGTTAAGCAAGATTAGCGTACAGACCGGGACAACCCACGGAGGAGTCCCTCTCCCTGACGGAAGGATTGCTGATGTTAAGCTTGACTTCAATGTATTGAAAGAACTCTCAAAAGCAGGAAGAGAAGAGTTCGGAGTAGGAGGAACAGTGCAGCATGGCGCTTCAACGCTCCCTCAAGAGGCATTTGACAGGTTCCCTCAGTGTGATACCCTTGAGGTCCATTTTGCAACCGCATTCCAGAATATTATATATGACAGTTCCTGGTTTCCAAAAGATTTGAAGGATGAGATTTATAGCTATATTAATAAAGAACTGATTGGTGAAAAAAAGGAAAAAGATACACCGGAACAGTTTATCTATAAAACGAGGAAGAAGGGATTCGGTCCTTTTAAGAAGAAAATGTGGGATATTTCAGAGAGCACAAGAGAAAAGATATCTGCAGAGCTTGAAAAACAATTCAATATTATTTTTAATAAGCTGAATGCAACAAATACAGAGAAACTGGTTGCTGATAAGATTATGGTTAAACCTGTCAGGAAAAAGGCTCCTGAAGGAATTAAAAAGTTATGAGGTTGATCGAGAATGTAATTCAAATGGTAAAAATCCCCCCTACCCCCCTTTGATAAAGGGGGGACTGGGGGAAATTTAGCTGAGATAAATTAAAAACTGCTTACTGATTAAGCACTGAATGATTCTTATTGCCTACATAAACAGCATTCCTGAAAGATATAAAAAATATCTTATATGATAATACTTCAATAAAACAAATGGTTAAGCGCCTTGTGTCAGGATATTATTTTTGGCATGTGTTTTGCTAAACTTTATAAATAAAACAATTATTTCAACTTATTAACAAACATTAGCTCAATTGAATTAACTTGACATTATTAATGGAGATTTATAATTACTTAAAGGCTTTGAAAATGCATAGCAAGTGCATTCTCCGCAGCTTGCTGCTGGAAGTTTCAGAACCAAGAAAAAGGGTTAGAAAATGGGAGAGAATGTTATATTCTGGGGATGCCAGATTCCTGCGCGTTTCCCTTTTGTAGAAAAGTCAATAAGGACTATCTTCAAGGAATTGGACTACCCGTTAAAAGACCTTGATGGATTTACATGTTGCCCTGAAAAGGCGCTTATAAATAATATGAGCGAGGAAACATGGTACCTGACAGCAGCAAGAAATCTTTCAGTTGCAGAGGCATCAGGGAAAGATGTGACATTAATACAGCCCTGTAACGGATGTTACAGTACTCTTAAGTCTGTAAACTCAGAGCTTAAGTTTGACCTCAAACTGAAAGAAAAAATCAACAAGGGATTGAATGCGGTAGGGGCAAAGTATGATGGGGAAGGAATTGATGTAAAACATTTGATTGAGGTGCTCCATGATGTAATAGGCACACATAAAATTCAGTCAAGGGTTAAAACCCCTCTGACCGGGTTGAAAATTGCAGTGCATCCGGGATGCCATATGACCAGACCAAGCAATGCAATACATTTTGATGACCCTTTCTTTCCTAAAAAATTTGATGCAATTGTAACAGCACTTGGTGCGCAAAGTGCTGCATATGAAACCAGAATGCTTTGCTGCGGGGGAGAACTTGGAAATATTGGAGATATAAAGGAAGGGGAATTTTTAACCAGACAGAAGCTTCTTGATCTGAAGAAAAGAGAGATAGACGCAATCACTGTTGCATGCCCTGCGTGTTTTAAACAGTTTGACGGACAGCAGTTTATGATGCAGAGAGAAGGAGAGGATTTTAATATTCCTGTCTTTTTTGTTTCAGAGCTTGTTGGAATTGCTTTTGATATATCTGCAGCAGAGCTTGGCATTGATTCCCACAGGATTAAGACAGAAGGCTTTTTCAAAAAACTTGATGAATCCAAAAAGAAAATCCAGAAGGTCAAGGAGCATTTTGACGCTGATGCTTTAAAGGCATGCTATGAGTGCGGAGCCTGTATTGATGATTGCCCTGCTGCAAGGTCTATTGAAGGGTATGACCCAAAGGAGCTTTTTGAAAAGGTTTTAAAAGGTGATGTTGATGAGCTCTTGAATGACCCAAAGATATGGCAATGCCTTGAATGCCATACCTGTTCCGAGCTTTGTCCTCAGATGTATGGGATGGAAACAGTATTCACAACACTTAAAAAACTTGCTAACAGCCGCGGCACAAAGCCGGGAGCTGTTGAGAAGGGGCAGGAGATGTTCAGAAAAACAAGCAAAGTTGGAGAGCCGTCGCTTGCTCAGAGAAAAAAACTGAAATTGCCAGAAACACCTGCAAGCGGGAAGGATGAACTCAAAAAACTTCTTGAGAGCGAACTGGTAAAAGAACTTTTCAAGAAGAAGGAATAAAAAAAGTGAACCACAGGTACCAGAAAAATATTTCAGGATGCGGATTAACAGGAGTGATAAGCCGTAAGGGTGAATTGATTCCCGGTGATATGATTATCAATTCAATCTGCCCTATGAGAGACAGGGGGAACGGGCTTGGCGCAGGATTTGCAGGCTATGGAATCTATCCTGAATACAAGGACTATTATGCCTTTCACCTGATGTATGATGACGAGGACGGAAGAAGGGAGGCAGAGATTTTTCTTCACGAAAACTATAACATAGTAAAGGAAGAGGAGATACCACATAAAAAGATTAAAAGCATGGCATCCCATCCAATTCTTTACCGTTATTTTATTAAGCCCAAAAAAGAGAATCCTGATAAAGTCCTTGCAGGACTTGAGGATGATGATTTTGTTGTACGGACAGTTATGAAAATAAATTCTGAAATTCAGGGCGCATATGTTTTTTCAAGCGGCAAAAACATGGGGGCTTTTAAGGGTGTTGGGTTTCCTGAGGAAATAGCAGAATTTTTTATGATTGACAGATATAAGGGCTATATCTGGACAGCACACAACAGGTTCCCGACAAATACTCCGGGATGGTGGGGCGGTGCACATCCCTTTACCCTGCTTGACTGGTCAATAGTGCATAACGGAGAAATTTCATCATACGGGATAAATAAAAGATACCTTGAGATGTTCGGATACAAATGCACTCTTTTGACAGACACAGAGGTAATTGCATATCTTTTTGACCTTTTTATAAGAAAGCACGGGCTATCCTTTAAAACAGCCTGTACTGCCCTTGCAACGCCATTCTGGAAAGATATTGATATTCTTCCAGAAGAAGAACGCAGAGTTCTGACCTGGATAAGAATGGTTTACGGGAGCGGGCTTCTTAATGGTCCGTTTGCAACTCTTTTTGGTCACAGCAGAGGGCTGATAGGATTCAATGACAGAATAAAACTAAGACCGCTGGTAGTTGCTGAAAAAGATGACAAGGTATATATGGCTTCTGAGGAATCTGCTATCAGGGAAATATGCCCGCACCCTGAGAGGGTCTGGGCGCCAAAGGCAGGAGAGCCTGTAATTGTTTCCTTGGATAAATCTGTTAAGTGTTAAGGAAATAAGCAGGACAAGAATGTCCTGCTTATCAATAGGCGGAGTTTTCTAACCCCGCATTAAAGAAACCTGTTTGTAAAGTTTTTAGAAAGGAAGATGGTTAATTGTGCGACCAAGTTTAGTTACACCTGAATTTATAGTAGAAATAGACCATGACCACTGCAGGCGCTGCAAGCGTTGTGTGATGAATTGCAGCTATGAAGTGTTCGAGTTTAAAGATAGAGCAGTTGCTGATAATTCGAAATGTGTTGCATGCCACAGGTGTGTTATCTATTGTCCGGAAAAAGTAATTACTGTTAGAAGAAATCCTTTAGACTATAAGGATAATTGCAACTGGAGTGTAAGACACAGGCTTGATATATGGAAACAGGCAGAGACAGGAGGTATGCTTCTGACAGCGATGGGAAATGATCTCTCGTATCCGATTATATGGGACCATCTTCTTCTTGATGCCTGCCAGGTGACAAATCCATCTATTGACCCTTTGCGTGAACCAATGGAGCTTCGCACTTTTCTTGGAAGAAAGCCTGATTTTCTTGATATCAAAGAAACTCCTGACGGAAAGCTCAGACTGCGAGGAGAGCTTCCACAAAATATAGCGCTTGAAATTCCAATAGTGTTTTCTCCGATGTCCTACGGCGCTGTAAGTCTTAATGCGCATAAGGCACTTGCCATTGCTGCAAAGGAACTCGGGACAATAATGCATACAGGAGAGGGAGGACTTCACGAAGATCTTTATCCATACGGTGATAGTATTATTACACAGTGTGCGTCAGGTCGGTTTGGAGTGCACAACGAATATTTGAACATAGGGGCTGCAGTAGACATAAAGATAGGTCAGGGAGCAAAGCCCGGGATTGGCGGGCATCTCCCCGGAGAGAAAGTTGGTCTTGACATAGCAAAAACAAGAATGATACCAATGGGAACAGATGCCCTTTCTCCTGCGCCTCACCATGACATATACTCAATTGAGGACCTGAGACAGCTTATATATGCCCTTAAAGAGGCAACAGGTTATAAACCAATTTCAGTTAAAATTGCTGCTGTGCACAATGTTGCTGCAATTGTAAGCGGAATTGTAAGAGCAGGCGCTGATATAGTTTATCTGGATGGTTTTAGAGGTGGCTCAGGAGCGACTCCGAGAATTGTCAGGGACCATGTGGGAATTCCGATTGAGCTTGCCCTGGCAGCAGTTGATGACAGGCTGAGGCAGGAAGGAATAAGAAACCAGGCTTCTCTGATTGCTGCAGGAAGTATCCGTTCTGCTGCTGATGCAGTTAAGGCACTGGCTCTTGGAGCTGATGCTGTTGCAATAGGGACTGCTGCGCTGATTGCCATTGGTTGCAGGGTATGCCAGACATGCCATATGGGTAAATGTGCCTGGGGCATCTGCACTCAGAAACCTGAACTTACAAAAAGGCTTGATCCTGAAGTAATGGCAGAAAGACTTGTAAATATGCTCAGGGGATGGACCCTTGAAATAAAAGAGATTTTAGGAAGCCTTGGACTTAATGCGATTGAATCCTTGCGCGGAAACCGGGAGAGATTACGCGGAATCGGGCTTGATGCTGAGACACTGGATATTATCGGGGTTAAGCCTGCAGGGAGGTAGTTTTGATTGAGGATTGCAGATTTAAAAATTGAAATCTAAAATCCATTATGTAGCCGCAGGCTTTAGCCTGCGCAAGCAACCAGCGACTGAAATATTAATAAGGATTAAGCAGGAAAATGAGTGTAAAAGTAAAAGAAAAAGAATTAGATTTATCAGTAAAGTTTGAAGAGAAAGCAGTAGCAAAAAGAGTAAAAATTAATGCCAAGGGTGTATATTACAGGGATTTAAATAAAACAATACGGGACCTTATCTTTAAAGATGGTGTTGATGAGATTGAGCTTCTCAATGTAAACGGACAGCGTTACATTGGTGATGGGATTAGCAGGAAAGTCAAAATCATAATCCACGGCGTTCCCGGCAATGACCTTGGCGTATTCATGGATGGTCCCACGATTATAGTTAATTCCAATGCCCAGGATGGTGTCGGGAATACAATGAATGACGGGAAGATTGTTATTCACGGGATGGCAGGAGATGTTATTGGTTACGGGATGAGATGTGGAAAAATTTTCATAAAAGATGATGTTGGGTACAGGGTTGGAATTCATATGAAGTCTCATAAAGATAAGATTCCGTTTCTTATAGTAGGAGGAAAAGCAGGAGACTTCTTCGGAGAGTACATGGCAGGAGGAGTACTTATTCTCCTCGGGCTTGAGGAAAACGACAAACCGATTGTAGGCGACTATGTTGGTACTGGCATGCACGGAGGGGCAATCTATGTTCGCGGTGAAGTTGATAAGCGGCAGCTTGGCAAAGAGGTTGGGATTAAGGAACTGAATGCTGAGGATTATGGACTGATTGAACCGGTTTTGAAAGAGTATTGTGAAGATTTAAGGCTTGATATGAATCAGGTAATGTCAAAGAAGTTTATAAAGCTGATTCCAGTAAGCCACAGGCCATATGGAAGGCTGTACGCGTATTAAAAGTTTCATGTTACAAGTTTCAGGTTGGAATATAGAAATGATTTTTCTTATTAATCCCTTTCGTAATCACTTCTGCGGAGGGCTTTTTTTTCTGAGTGATGTTTCTTGTCTTTGAGGATTTTTTCTTTTGCCCGCTTTGACCTTTTCCTTTTCTGCCTTCTGATTTTTTCAATCTTTTGCCGGATTTCGCTTTTCTTTTTAAAAACCATCTCTTCAATCTTCTGCACGAGCAGTCGTCTTGCAAGGAACCTGTTCAGGGATTGTGAGCGTTCTCTCTGTACCTTTACTTCAATTCCGGTAGGAATATGCTTGAGGTAAACACAGGTTGAGGTTTTGTTTACATTCTGTCCGCCCTTTCCTCCAGAGCGGATAAATTTTTCTATAATATCCTTTTCAAAAATACCAAGTTTTCCCATGCGCTGAAAAAGCTTTTTTTCTTTATCAGTGTTTATTCCAAAAGAAGACATTGTAAATTCCTTTAATTTTTGTATGATTTTTTTATCGCAAACTCAAATTTTTTTGTCAAATAATTATTAAATATTTATATGAAAATTCTTATTATTGAACTAAAGGCAATATTAAATTAGCATTTATTAAGATAAAAAAGGAAAAGGAATGAAGGTTTCTGAGGCAAGAAAGATAGCTTTTAAGGTTCTGTTGAGGTTTGAAAAGGGAGAGTTTAAGTTTTTAAAGGAATCTCTTAACAGATACATAGAGGATGCGAGGTTAAAAAAAGAAGATGTTGGGCTTGTAACTGAGATTTCCTATGGTGTGATGAGATGGAGGGGGTTCCTTGACTCAGAGATAACAAGGTTTTCCAAAAAGAAGATTGTTTCCATTGATGTTGAAGTGCTTGTAATTCTGAGAATGGCAATTTACCAGATTCTGTTCTTGGGCAGAATTCCAAACAGGGCAATTGTTGATGAAGCGGCAAGGCTTGCGTATTTTTGCAGAAAAAGAAGCGCAATGGCTTTTATAAATGGTCTTTTGCGGAAGTATTTGAGGAGTCAGAAATCAGAAGTCAGAAACCAGAAGCCAGAAGTAGCTGCAGAGCAAAGCTCTGTTTCCAACTCAAAACAAGCGACAAGTGACATCTCAACTTATTCCCATCCCGAATGGATGGTTGAGAGATGGATTAAAAGGTTTGGGGTTGATGGGGCCCAAAGACTATGCCAGTTTAATAACACAATCCCTCCAAAAGTTATAAGAGTTAACACAACTAAAATTTCAACTGACCAGCTCTTGAAATTATTCAGAGAAGATGGAATTGATTGTAAGCCTTCAAAATATTGTGAGGATGGTCTTATAGTTTCAAGCCTGCAGGAGATTTCAAAAAATTTATTGTTTGAAAAAGGTTATTTTTATATTCAGGATGAGGCTTCAATGCTTGTTTCAAAAATCCTTAAACCCCAGGAAGGAGAAAAGATTTTAGATATGTGCGCAGCCCCTGGTGGCAAAGCAACACATATCGCACAAATAATGGGAAAGATTGGATCGATTCTGGCAGTGGATAATGACCTGAGAAGGCTTCAAATGATTAAAGAAAACTGCAGGAGAATGGGAATTACTATGATAAAAATTGTATGCGGAGACGGGAAATATAGCTCTGCTCTGTTTAAGAAAAAATTTGACAGAGTCCTTGTTGATGCTCCATGTTCAGGGACAGGGATTTTGAGAAGGAATCCTGAAATAAAATGGGTTAGAAGTTATGAGGATATAATTAGCCTTAAAAAATTACAGACAGAACTGCTTGCAAAAGCTTCAGAATGTGTAAATACTAATGGAATCCTTGTTTACAGCACCTGTTCTGCTGAAGCAGAGGAGAATCAGGAAGTAGTGGAGGCTTTTTTAGCAGGTCACAAAAACTTTGTTTTAGAAAAAGTAAAAAATGAAGTGCCGCAGGAAGCCAAAAAGTTTATAACCGGGGAAGGATATTTCTACAGCATTCCGGTCATTGAAGACAATTCTTCCATGAATATATTCTTTGCGGCTAAGATGAGAAGAATATATTGAAGAGAAACTGATTGCATTTTTGGGGTTGACAATATATCTTTGCTTTGCTATTTAACACAGCCTTTTTGTTAAGTATATTATTGCACGGATTTATGAAAAATTACACAGGTTTTAGCTATAAATTTAATCTGAGCAATCAAAATTTTTAATCAGCGTAACCAGTGTAACTTTGGGCCGTTAGCTCAGGTGGTAGAGCATCTGCCTTTTAAGCAGATGGTCGCTGGTTCGAGTCCAGCACGGCTCAATGAAGCAGGGAACAGAGTAGAGGGTTAAGAGTTCAGATCACTGGCTACAAATTTTGAAGTCATTGCCTTCTTCTAAGAAAAGTATAAATTATGTATCAGAAATTGAGAGTTTAAACATAGAGGTTATAAAAATGCTAATTACCATGATCAAGCGTATAGAGGAAAAACGAAGTGTTTAATTGTTTTCACTAAAACCTATACTCTCAACCCTTAGCTCTAAACTCTGTTTTCATGTCCCCATCGTCTAGTGGCCTAGGACACCGGCCTTTCACGTCGGCAACGGGGGTTCGACTCCCCCTGGGGACGTAATAAAAAAGTTAAAAAATTAAAGCTCAAAAATAAAATCTAAACTTTTCTATTGACCAAATCTTTTATTTTAGTAATATGCCTGCTTTCATAAAAGATTAAATAAAATTTAAGGAGGAAGTTTATGTCAAGAACAGTACCGAACATAGAATGTAATTACATTGGAGTGTTTAATAATAAATGCAACTATGTAATACCGACAACTGAAGGCGTTCAAGTTCACAGAATGCCGCCATGCGCAAAGGGAGGAGATACTTATCAGGTTATTGCTGATCTGGAAGCAACTCCGGAGGAATGTTTTGATGCTATAACCGATTTTGAACTCATGCAGACTACCTCAAGCGTAATCAAAGAAATTATTGTCCATAAGAGAGACGAGGAGGGCGCTACAATAGAGATGAGACTGCACCCTGAAATTGATTCAGGAACATTTTATTACCGCTATGCCTTTGACAGAAAAAATACACAGATGTTTTTCTGGATGTATGATTACAAAGGGCCAAAAAGACAATGGTATGCAATCAATGTCGAGACCAGGGTCTATTCCTTTGGAAAGATATCAAGGATAATTCTGACAGAAACCTTTGTCATGGAAAAGGGAATACCAAATGCAGATGCAACCGGGCTTTTTACAGGTGTTGCCCATGACATGATAAACAGGACTAAGAAAAGAAGAGAAATGAAGAAGAAGTAATAAATCTCCCTCTTGCCCCCCTTTAATAAAGGGGGGTTGGGGGGATTTGACTCAGATCTTATAAATCCTTTTTATCTCCTCAGAATAGTCACCTTTTCTCTTGTAAACCATTAGTGGCGGTAATACCTTTGTTCCCGGCTTTCCGTCTTTTGCTGATTCTATAAGAACCATTTTTGATTCGCCATTCTGTGTGGAGTGGATAAAACGAATAGTTTTTGGCTCAAAGTTGTGAGTTTTTAGCTCAAACAGAAGAGTGGAGAGGCGTTCGGGAGAATATATCAGGATTAACCTTCCCTTATTTTTTACCAAAAAAGTTCCTGCTTTTACCAAGTCAGTGAGTTTGCATTTAAGTTCGTGGCGCGCAACTGCCTTTTGCAAAGCAAGATTTATCCTTCCGCTTTTTTCTGTCCTGTATGGCGGGTTTGCTACGACTATGTCAAACTGATTTTTTCTGAAAATTTTCTGGGTTTCTTTAATATCTCCTTTTATTATTTTTATTCTATCTTCAAGTTTGTTAATTTTTACGCTTCTCTCTGCCATCTCGCATAATTCTTCCTGTATTTCAAGAGCGGTTATTTCAATATCTTTAAACTTTGTGGCAAGAATTATCGGAATAATACCGCTTCCTGTTCCCATATCAAGAACAGATGTTTTTGGAAGAATGAATTTTGATGTAAAATCTGCCAGAAGAACAGCATCAAGAGAGAAACGGTAACCATCTTTTTTCTGGATAATTTTCAAGTTTGAACCAGACAGGATATCAAGTGTTTCATTTTCTAAAATTTCTGCCATAATATTTATTTTTGTGAATGTAGCTGACAAAAGTTTAAATATCAAAGCTCAAATGTCAAATCAAGCTCAAACAAATAAATGACAAATTTGAATAATTTGACATTTAGACGCTTATCAATTATAACTTTTATCAAATTAAGGAGGGGACTTGGATATGAATTCTGATTTGAAAAAGATTTTTTCAGGAGTTTTTGCTTTGTTTTTAATTCTTCCAATACTTTTCTGCTCAAAGAAAAAAGAGGCAGAATCCTCAACTGATGCAAGTGCAAAACTTGCCCCTTATTTTACGCTTCCTGATATTAACGGAAAAATGGTTAGCCTCAGGGATTTCAAGGGAAAGGTTTTGATTCTTGATTTCTGGGCTACATGGTGCCCTCCTTGCAGAGAGGAAATACCCCATTTTAAGGACCTTTATGCCCAGTATAAAAGAAAGGGACTTGAGATAGTAGGAATTGCTGTTGATCAGGGCGGAACCAAGGCAGTAAAGCCATTTGTTGAGATAAATAGAATCAGTTACACAATACTGATAGGAAGCGAAGAAGTTACGAATTCTTATGGCGGAATCATAGGAATTCCAACAACCTTTGTGATTGACCGTAAAGGCAACATAGTAAGAAAATATGTTGGATACAGGGAAAAAGAGGTTTTTGAAGAGGACATAAAAGGTCTGTTGTGAAAAATTAAAAAGTATAAATTCAAATGTCAAAATCCAAATGACAAATGAGTATTAAAATCCAAATATTAAAATTTTAGTCATTTGAACTTCCCTTTTCTGGTCTGATAATTGCCAGAGCATAGTGATTAAAATCTATATATTTTTTTGCTACATTCAGGATATCTTCAGAAGTTACTGCAGAGATTCTTTCTGCATATTTTTTGTATGAGTCAAATCCAAGTCCGTATCTCTCACTAAAGGCAATTTCAGAAGCAAGGGCTGCTCTTTTCTGCAATCCGATTTCAAAATTACCAATCATTGATTTTTTTGTTCTTTCAAGCTCTTCATCACCTACTTTTTCCTGCGTGAGTTTGATAAGTTCATTTTTGATCCCTTCAATAGCTTTATCAATTTTTTCAGGGCTTGTTCCAATGTATGCAGCAAAAACCCCTTTATCCATACGGATTTGATTTATTGATGTAACTGAATAGGCAAGACTCTGCTTGTCGCGCAGTTCTATAAAAAGCCTTCCGCCCTGTCCTGATAAAATATTGCTTAAGACCTCCAGTGCATACCTGTCAGGGTCGTGGTTATCAACGCCAAGAAAGCCAAGCAGTATATGTGCCTGCTTTTTGTCTCTGTAGATTATTGAGCTTTTATTTGTTTCAAGCGGCGAAGGGTCTGAAATCTCAGGCATAGAAAAGGTTTCCTTTTTTAAGTTTCTAAAAGCATTCTCTATCTTTCCTGAAACATTCTCAGTTTTTACGTCTCCAACAACTGTAAAGACCAGATTCTCAGGCACAGCAAATTTTTTGTAAAATTCCAAGAGGTCCTCTTTTTTAATGCTGCTAATACTCTCCTTTGTTCCAAGGACATCTCTGCTATACGGATGTTTCTGGTAAAGAAGCTGGTTAAACAGGTTTGATACAAGGTGAGTCAAGTCATCGTCCTGGTTTTTTATGGCTAAGAGTATTTCCTTCTTTTTTTTCTCAAACTCTGATTCATCAAATGACGGGTTTAGGATAATATCAGATATTAAATTAAACCCATTATCAAGGAATCTGCTGAGCAGTTTTGCCTTTATGCCAAAACTGTCTTTTCCGGAAAAACTTTGAAGGCTTCCGGCAATTGATTCAACTTCTTTTGCTATGTCATCAGCATTTCTGATAACAGTTCCTTTTGTCAGCATTTCAGATGTAAAGCTTGAAATTCCGTCTTTGTTTTCAGGTTCAAACCGTGTGCCTGCGAGAAAAACCGCATTGATTGCAACTATTGGCATTTCGTGGTCTTCTTTAATCAGAAGCGTTATGCCATTGGGCAAGATCCTCTTTGTTATATCATCAGGCTTGGTGCTTGCTGTTTGTTCAAGAGGGATTTCCTGAACTTTTTTTTCTGCATTCAGGGCAAGGGCAATTATTTCCTGCGGGAAGATATCTTTCCCTCCTGCTTGCGGAGCAAGGACTGTTGCGGTCAGGTTAGAGTTGTTGAAATATTTTTCAGCAACCTTTTTTATGTCAGCAGTTGTTACATTTTTTATTGCAGCAATGTATTTCTCTTCAAAATCAAGCCCTCCTGCAATTGTTTCAAAATAACCAAGCTTTTTTGCTTCACCCTGAACGGTTTCCCTGTCGTATACAAAATCGCTTTCAAGAATAAGTTTTGCTTTCTCAAGCTCTTCTGAAGTTACTTCTTTTGTTTTCAGAAGATAGACTTCCTCCAGAATTGGCAGTATTGCCTCTTTTATCTTCTCTTTTTCAAGAGCTGCTCCTGCCAGAAACAATCCCGGATATTTCGGGGTCATTGAATAGGATGAAATAGAATTAACGAGATTCAAATCAGACTTTATTTTTTTATACAGCCTTGAGCTTTCTCCCTGACCAAGGATTACTGAGATGATATCAAGGACAGGGATATCTTCGTGGTTTAATGCCGGGATGTGGAATGCAAAATTAAGATTTGCCTCTTTTATTTCGTCATATGATATTTTACTCCTGATATGCATCTGAACAGGTTCAACAGGGATATTTATTTCAGGCAGGGGTGATGATTTGAAGTCAGCAAAGGAGTTCTTGATTTTCTTAAGAGCCTCTTCTGCTTTAAAATCTCCGACAACCACAAAAACCATATTGTTTGGCACATACCACTGCTTGTAAAAATTCAATATGTGCTCTCTTGTGAGGCTTTTAACAGTTTCTTCATATCCAATGATTGGGCGCCTGTAGGAATGCTTTTCATAGGCTGTTGCAAATAGTTCTTCATAAGCTCTGGATGAAGGTTCGTCCTTTCCCATTTTCAGCTCTTCAAGGATGACTGATTCCTCTTTTTTAAGCTCCTCAGGGTCGAACGATGAATTCTGGATAGCATCTGAGATAATATCAAGCCCTGTATCAAAATAGCGGCTTGCAATTGCAAGATGATAGACTGTCATATCAATAGAGGTATATGCATTGATATATCCTCCTGCCTCGTCTACCTCCTTTGCAATCCCTCCAACTCCCCTCTTTTTTGTTCCTTTAAAAAGCATATGTTCAAAGACATGGGCAATTCCGGCTTCATTATCGTTTTCATAAGCGCTTCCAGCCCTTACCCACATATTGAAGGCAACTACAGGGAAAGAATGGCTCTCCCTGAGTATTACAGTCAAACCATTATCGAGTGTTGTTTTCTGAATTTGCTGCTCCTGCTGTGCATGAGAAAAATATGAGATAAAGAGAAGCAGAGACAATATTGCAGAAATATTAAAAGTCAACTTTTTTTTAAACATTCTGTTTAATCCTCCTGTATTTGCAGAAACAGACTTGACCCTTTTGGGCGAGTCACCTACAAAATATCTATGCTTAGATATATAAGCTTACAGTCTTTGTCAAGACATGGAATGATTTTCTTGCAATTTTAAATTTTCATAAATATGATTTTGTTTATCAGGTTGTTGTGAAAATGTAGAAACAGGTCCCTGCCTGCGGCAGGCAGGTTTAAACCTGTTAACTCAATTAAAAATCAACACACATAAATGTGTGTTTCTACATTTCTCTGTAGAAACAGGTTTTTAAACCTGTTAGTCTATTAAAAGACCAACAGACCTGAAGGTCTGTTTCTACATATAATTTTTTTTATCAGAGAAAAAACTCCATGTCTCAAAACACACTCTTAGCGGCAGATTGATGCAACAGACAAGCAGATTGACCAACTGGTTTATGAATTGCTTCATATTTCCCCTTGACAGAATCTAATAAATCCAGTTAATATATGAACAATAATATTGCTCGTATGAGCAATATTATTGAACAGTTCTAAAACAGAATATGCTTGAACCGCTTTTACAGTCAGAAAAAAAAGAAAAAATCCTCTTATTTATTTATACAAACAATGAGTCCTATTCAAGAGAGATTGCAAGAGTATTTAAATTCAATATAAATGCCGTCAGAAACCAGTTGCTGAACCTTGAAAAAAGCGGTGTTCTGTACAGTAAACTAAAAGGTAATGTTAGGTTGTTTGGGATTAATCCAAGATATCCTTTCAAGAAAGAATTAGAAGCGCTTCTTGAGAAAGCACTGAAATTTATACCTGCTGATGAGAAAGAAAAATATTATACCCGCCGTTTACGTCCTCGTAGAACCGGAAAACCAATATAAATGAAAATCAAAGGATTAAAAAATTTATCAGTCAAAGAACTGGCAGCTTATATTTCTGAATACTTAAGGAAGAATGATATTGAAGTGGTTTTAACTGGTGGGACATGTGTATCCATTTATACAAAAAATAAATACGTATCATTAGATTTGGATTTTGTTGTGACAAGATACATTGATATGAAGAAGATAAAGAAGTTATTGGGGAAAATCGCTTTTAAAGAGAAGGGAAGACATTTTAAACATAAGAATATAGAATATTTTATTGAATTTATTCCGCCACCACTTTCTGTCGGCGAGGAGTCTGTGAAAGAAATATCTGAAATAAAAGTTAAGAAATATTTACTCAAGATTCTTTCTCCTACTGATTGTGTAAAAGACCGCCTTGCAGCTTTTTATCACTGGAATGACCGGCAGTCTCTTTATCAGGCTTTGATGGTATGCAAAGAACAAGACGTTAATTTAAATGAGCTTAAAAGATGGTCAAAAAACGAAGGAATGATAAATAAATTTTTGGATTTTAAAAAAGAATTACTAATTTAGAATTTTTAGCGTTTTAAACCAGAGAGGAGGTATGACAATGAAACTTACCCATTTTGACAGGAAGGGAAAGTCACAGATGGTTGATGTGAGCGATAAAAATGAGACAATAAGGGTTGCCATTGCAAGAGGCATGGTTTTGATGAAGCCTGAGACATTTAAAATGATAAATAACAGGAAAATAGCAAAGGGGGATGTTTTTGAGGTTGCAAGGCTTGCAGGTGTAATGGCAGCAAAGCGCACAGGAGAATTAATACCTTTGTGCCATCCTCTGAAAATCACATCAATCAATATAGATTTTAAAAATAATAAGAAAAATATTATTGAAATTCAGGCAACAGTTAAAGCATGTGATAAGACAGGCGTTGAGATGGAAGCCTTAACAGCAGTCTCCATTGCAGCCCTGACAATCTATGATATGTGCAAAAGCGTTGACAGGGAGATGGAGATTAGGGAGATATGCCTGTTGGAAAAAAGCGGTGGGAAAAGCGGCCATTTCAAAAGAAGCAAAAATTTTTAAAATAATCTTATCTGAAACTTACATATTAAAAGAGTTTTCACACCGACGGATTTTAAGCAGTTAACGAAAAATTTTCTTGTATTGCCTTTCAATTTCTTATAATTTATATAAGGTAAGTAAAAAAAAGGTTTCAATGGCTACACGATATATTTTAAGTGAATATGTAGAACAAGCCATGTCAGAGGCTCTTTACGACAAACTTGAAGATGGAACATTTACTGGTAAGATTCCTTCCTGCAAAGGGGTTATAACTTTTGGGGTTACTTTGCGTGAATGCGAAGAGGAGCTACGTTCAACTCTGGAGGATTGGATCTTTGTAGGATTAAAATTTGGGCATCCCTTGCCAGTAATTGGAGGTATTGATTTAAACAAGAAGCCAATTCGTGAGCCAGTGGACGCCGTGTAAAAGAAGAGATTTTATTTAACAGAATGCTTGAGATTATTACTACCCACAAAGGCTTCGCCCTTCTCAAGCACTCAAACCGTTAGTTTGTTGTTTGAACCAACCTTTTGATGATCAAATCAGGATAAAATAGATCTTAAATCAGCTTAGAAAGAGAAAGAAGATGCGAGAGGAGGTTCGCAAACGTCAGGACAAGAAGTGACAAGAATTCAGAGGGTAGGATGTTACAGTTCATACGGGACTTTTAGTTTAAGCCTGTCACCCGGAGCAATTGCGTTTTTTGCTGATATTCTATTTATTGCTATGATATCTTCAGCTGAAATTCTGTATGACCTGGCAATTTCCCAGAGGGTATCTCCCTTCTTTACTATGTAGACAATTTCCTTAAAGTTATCACTGCTTCTTTCTGATTTTCCGGTTTTGCTCATTGCAACTTTTTCATCTGGTGTCTTTGAAGAGTAGATTTTCAGCTTCTGATTTGCCTGAAGTGAAGAGATGTTTTTCAGCCTGTTCCATTTTTTTATGCTGTTTACTGAAACCCTGTAGGATTTGGCAATTTCACCAAGGGTATCTCCCTTTTTTACAGTATAGACTGAGAGTTTTGTGCTTTTACTTTTCCTGCCTGAATCTGAATCAGAAGAAGAGTCTGCAAATTTCTCGTAGCGGTTTGGAACAGTTATTTTCTGTCCCTCAACAATTTTGTTGGGATTGTATATTGAGTTGGCTTCCATCAGTGTTTTTACTGGAATATTAAACTTGCGTGAAACCGTTGAAAGGGTTTCGTTCTTCCTTATACGATAACTTCCCCATGCAACCCTGCTTTTCTCTGCCACTTTGGCTTTAGCAATTTCTATTTCAAACTTATCCTTAGCGCCTGCAGGAATTCTGAGTGTATAGTTTTTAGTCTTTGGAGGTGTTGCCCAGCTTCTAAGCTCAGGGTTTAACTTTCTTATAATTCCCCTCGTAGTTCCAGCACATTCTGATACTGTTTTGAGATCTATTGATTTATCAAGTGTTACAGTATCAAAATCCAGAGAAGGTTCATAGGTTATGTCAAGTCCATACCTTTTTGGGTTTTTTGCAATTATCACTGATGCCATATATGCAGGAACATAGTTCATTGTCTGGGAATGGAGATTCAGTTCCCAGAAGTCTGAGGTCTTCTGAGTCTGTATGGCTCTGGCAATCCTTCCTTCTCCTGCATTGTATGCGGCAAGCGCAAGACGCCAGTCATTAAACTGCGCATATAGGGCTTGGAGATATCTGGCAGCTGAATGCGTAGCTTTTTCAAAATCTCTTCTTTCATCAACCCACCAATCAATCCTCAATCCGTAGTTTTTTGCTGTTCCGGGAATAAACTGCCAAAGACCGCATGCTTTAGCATAGGAGTATGCATCAGGGTTAAATGTGCTTTCAATAATAGGAAGGTATGTTAAATCAGAAGGCAAACCTTTTTTTATAAAAATTTTCTGAAGAGTTGGAAGATAAAGTCCTGCACGACTCAGCCATTTTTCCATTGATTCCTTTTTTTCTATGGAGAAATATTCAACATAATCTATTACCTTCTGGTTTACTTCAACCGGCACATTAAATAAGTTTTCCTTCAGGTCAAGCTCTATCTTTTCTTTTATAGTCATTTCTTCTTCAGGCTTGTGGGCAATTTTTGCAGAAAGAATCGATTCTTTGAGCTTTTCAGAAGGCTCTTCTTTTTTTGCCAGCATGGTAAGGATGTCTTCAACCAAGCTGTTATAGAATTTGTTTATTTCATTAGGATATTTATCTGCAAGTTGCGAATTCTGGAGGCATTCAAGGGAATTTTCAAACTCATCTTTTGCCTGATCCAAGTCTCCTTTATTGGAAAAATCAACACCGCTGCTATAGAACTTTTTTGCCTGAGCAAAGAGTTCATCAAGTTCTTTTGTTGATATCTGAGAGGTTGTTACATCCTGCTGTTGAGTTTTTTCCATAACCTGAAGGGATGATTCTTTAGTAGAATATTCTGTCTTGGGCTGATAGAATTTATCATTCTGTGAAAGCTGCGGTTGAGCAATCTCAGAATTAAAGAGCTGATGAGAGCACCCTGTTAAGAAAAAAACTGTGAGGAAAATTGATAGAGACTTTTTAAATCCCATAGATTTCTTGCCCGGAAGCGGTTTCTAAAATTTTTATATCCGGTTTTTATACGTTAGGTGTGAAATTTATCTTATAATTATGACTATTGTCAAGGAAATTAGTCAAAACTTAAATATTTTTCTTGTAAAGATGATAAAATAGTGTGTTAAAATTAAAACATTATTATTGAGGCCTGGTAATGATAAGATTTTTTATTAAAATCCTTTTCCTTTTCGTTTCAGTAAATCTATTTCTATATATTTCCGGATGCAGCAAAACAGAAAACAGCTACAATCCAATAAAGGCTTCAGGGTTTATTGAGGCAAGAGAAGTAGATATAAGGAGTGAAATAAGCGGGAAAATAGTAAGCCTTGGTTTTGAGGAAGGTGATAAGTTTAAAAAGGATGAAATGCTTTGTATGATTGACAGGGAAAAGCTGGAATTTCAGTTAAAACAGGCTGAAGCAAAGGTTGGAGAAATAAGGGCGAGGTTGAGCCTGCTAAAAAGGGGATTGAGAAAAGAAGAAATTGATAAGGCGAAAAATCTTGTTCAGGAGCTTACTGAAAAAAGAGACCTTGCAAGAACAGAATATGAGCGGACAAAAGAGCTTTTTGAAAAAGGTGTGCTTTCAAAATCAGCTTTTGACACAGCAAAGACAGCATTGAAAATGGCTGAAGAGGAGAGGCTTGGCACACAGCGGCAGTATGAGATTGCAAAGAATGGTTACAGAAAAGAAGAAATAGATGAGTCGCAGTTTGCCTTAAAAGGGGCAGAGCTCAGGGTTGAAGCAATAAAAAGGAATATCATGGATTCAGAAATCCTGTCTCCTGCGACTGGTATCATTACAAAAAAAGTCGCTGAAGAAGGTGAGTATGTTCCAAGCGGAGGTTTAATAGCTACTATAACTGATTTGAGTTATGTCTGGTTAAAGATTTATCTGCCGGAGAATGAGTACGGGAAGGTGATGATTGGACAGAAGGTCAAGATTAAAATTGATTCATTTCCAAAAAAATATTTTGATGGAAAGATAATTTATATTTCTTCAGAGGCTGAATTCACCCCAAAAAACATTCAGACACAGGAAGACAGAGTTAAATTGGTTTATGCATTGAAAGTTGGAATTAATAACAGCGAGGGGATATTTAAGCCCGGAATGCCTGCAGATGCGTTTATCGAAGTTGAGATTGCTTCGCTTGGCTCGCAATGACTTGAAACTTGCAGTTTAAAACCCGAAACACAACCCTCGGAGCCCTCATTTGAATAACAATACAGTTATCTCTATTTCAAATCTGACAAAGGAATTCAGCGGTAAAAAAGCAGTAGATGAAATTTCTCTTGAGATAAAAAGAGGAGAAATTTTTGGTTTTTTAGGACCCAATGGCGCCGGGAAAAGCACAACTATAAGGATGTTGTGCGGAATATTAAAACCTACCTCAGGCAAAGGAGATATCCTTGGTCTTGATATATATACTCAGGCTGAAGAGATTAAAAAAAACATAGGCTATATGTCCCAGCATTTCGGTCTCTACAATGACCTGACTGTTGAAGAGAACATAAGCTTTTATTCAAGAATTTATCTCAGGGATAAAAAGCTTGCTGTAAAAAAATCTCTTGAAATAATTGAGGCATCGGGGCTTTCTCCTTACAGAAAATACCTCGCATCAAACCTATCAGGCGGCTGGAAACAGAGGCTTGCCCTTGCATGTTCTGTTGTCCATGAGCCTAAAATACTGTTTCTTGATGAACCGACTGCAGGGATTGACCCTGTTTCGCGGAGGATTATATGGGACCTTCTCTATGATTTGGCAAACCGCGGGATGACCCTTTTTGTTACAACTCATTATATGGAAGAGGCAGAGCGTTGCACCAGAATCGGATTTATAAACAATGGCAGGCTTGTTGCGTGTGATACGCCAAAAGGGATAAAGTCACAGTTCATGCCCCTTGAGATATTATCCCTGAAAACTTTGGAACTTAAAAAAGCATTTGATTTACTTAATGGCAGGGAATTCTTAAAAGATATCAATATTTATGGTGACGAGATACACATTACAACAGAAAATAGCGAAAGATATATTCCTGTAATTAAGGGGATATTAAATGAAAACCATATTCAATTGGAAAAGATTGAAAAAATATACCCTTCAATAGAAGACGTATTTGTTTATCTTACAAAGAGCGGAAAGAGAACATGAAAAATATTTTAGCCATCTTTAATAAGGAAGTAATCCATATAAAAAGAGATATAAGGATCCTATACATAGCTTTCATATATCCTGTACTGGTATTGGTTCTTTTCAGCTATGCGCTGAAATTAGATATTAATTCAATTCCGCTTGCAATAGGTGATTTTGATAATTCTTTAAGGTCAAGAGAACTTGTTTCACGGTTCATAAACTCAGGGTATTTTGTAAGAACTTACAATGTTTCTGATATAGACCAGATTGATTTTCTGATAAGGAGGGGTAAAATCTGGGCAGGATTGATTATACCCGCAGACTTTTCCAGAAAAATTTTAAAAAACGAAGCTGCTAATGTAGATTTTATTATTGATGCTTCTGATAATAATACGGCAAACCAGATAATTGGGTTTTCCCAGACAATTATCCAGCAGTATTCAAGAGATGAACTGATTAATTTTTTGAATTTGAGCGGAATGGTTACCAAAAGAAAGAGTCTTTCAATGGAGATAGAGCCAAGAATCTGGTATAATCCGGAACTTAACAGCACTAATTTCTTTGTTCCCAGTATTATTGCAGTGATAATGCTGATGATTACTACAATTCTGACCTCTCTGACAGTTGCAAGGGAATTTGAAATAGGTACAATTGAAAGCCTTCTTGTTTCTCCTTTAAAGCCATATCAGATACTGATGGGAAAAATGATTCCTTATATTTTAATCTCCCTTGCAAACTGGATTCTGATATTAATAGTCGGGATTTTCTATTTCCGGATTCCATTCAGGGGGAATTTTTTTGAGTTTTTCTTTTTCTCTATGGTGTTTATGTTTCTTGCTTTAAGCCTCGGACTTTTAATATCGACTGTTGTAAAGTCTCAGCAGGCTGCATGGCTGGTAAGTCTTCTTGGCACGATGCTTCCCTCTTTTCTGTTATCCGGGTTTATTTTTCCAATTGAGAGCATGCCAAGGGCTTTGCAGTTTGTAACATATCTTGTCCCTGTCAGATATTTTCTGGTTATTATCAGGGGCATATTTTTAAAGGGAATAGGATTTGCTGAACTCTACAGAGAGGGGTTGATACTTGCGTTGATGGGAACAGCAATCCTTTCCGTTACTCTTTTAAGATTCAAGAAAAACATTGGATAGAAAACGATGCTGAACCAAATCCTGAATTTAGCGAGAAAAGAACTTCTGCAGCTTAAAAGGGATAAAAAACTTTTAAGACTGGTATTGATGGCGCCGTTTACGCAGCTCTTGTTTTTTGGGTATGCTGCAACCCTTGATATAGAGCATATCAGCACAGCAGTTTATGATATGGATAGAAGCAATCTTTCAAGGGAATTGCTTGATGGTTTTTTCAGATCAGGATACTTTGACCTCTCTCTTTATTGCAGAAGTTTGGATGAAATTGGGAGAAGCATTGATAGAGGAGAATGCAAGATAGGGATAGTAATACCACCTGATTTCTCTGACAGGCTGAAGAATAATGAGGACGTGAAAGTCCAGCTTCTTGCTGACGGGACAGATGCAAACTTTGCAAGAATCGGGATTAATTATGCTTCAGTGGTCGCAAGGAATTTTGCATTCAGCAGTTTTTTCAGGAATCTGCGCGACCCCTTTTATAACCAGAATAACAGATTATTCCATACGCTTTCAAAAAACCAGGGACAGATTGTTGAATTGAGAACAAGGCTGTTGTATAACCCTGAGCTTAAAAGTAAAAACTTTATGATTCCGGGAATATTGGTAATGATTCTTCTGATTATAACCACGGTTCTTACTTCAGTAAGCATAGTAAAAGAGAAGGAGCTCGGAACAATAGAACAATTAACAGTCTCTCCTGTGAAAGCCTATGAGCTGATAATAGGAAAACTAGTCCCTTTTGTGGTCATTGGATTTCTTGAGATTGTTTTTATAATCTCCCTTGCTGTTAGCTGGTTTGATTTGCCAATGAGAGGAAGTGTGGTTTTACTGCTTTTCCTTTCCCTGGTTTTTCTCCTCAATACCCTTGGAATGGGAATACTTATATCCATAGTTTCAAATACCCAACAGCAGGCGATGATGACCTCTTTTATAGTAATGCTTCCTTCAGTAATACTTTCAGGACTGATGTTTCCGGTAGCGAATATGCCACTTTCAATCCAGTATATTACTTATCTTATTCCTCCGCGTTATTTTCTTGAAATTGTAAGAGGAATTTTTTTAAAAGGGATAGGAGTTGCTGAATTGCTTCCGCAAATAGGAGCAATGACATTTTTGGGATTGTTGACTTTAGTATTAAGTGTTATTATTTTTAAGAAAAAGTATACTTGAAATTAAATCCCCATTACCCACCCCTTCTCTAGGGGGGGGATTTAATGCAATAATTGTTCATGATGGAACAAGTCTCGATAGACGGGGTTTTCTAACCCCGTCCCGGCAGGACAGGAATGTCCTGCCTATTAAACGGAATAACTGAAATGGGAACAAAGAGAAAAAAACGTTTTTACAGATTTAGAAATGAAAGAGAAAAAGAAGGGTTCAAGAAAAGATTCCTTTCCTTGAAAAGGATTCTTTTTATTGTTTTTCTTGGATTCTTTTTATTTTCCCTGTCAATTATTCTTGTTGGAGGGTTTGTCCTGCCAAAAATAGAAGTTGCAAAGGCTTATAAACCCAATGCCATAACCTATGTTTATTCTGACGACAACGCACTTATAGGCCATATCTGCCTTGAAAAGCGGGTGTTTGTTCCAATAAATAAAGTGCCAAAAATTCTTCAGGAGGCTTTTATTTCTGCTGAGGACAGGAATTTTTACAATCACAGCGGGATAGACCTTGGAGGAATAATGAGGGCTGGATTCAAGAATCTCTTTGCAGGAAGAATTGTTCAGGGAGGAAGCACTATTACACAGCAGGTGGCGCGCTGGATGTTCCTTTCAAAAGAAAGAACTATGACAAGGAAATTAAAGGAAGCATTGCTTGCGCTGCGTATTGAAAACAAACTGACAAAAAAGCAGATTCTGGAGCTTTATCTGAATCAGATTTATTTTGGTCACGGGGCTTATGGTGTTGAAATAGCCTCAAGGGATTATTTCAACAAAGGGGTTGATAAACTGACCCTTGGAGAAGCATCGCTTCTTGCAGGGCTTCCAAAGGCTCCAAATACATATTCCCCCTTGCGAAATCCTGTCCTCGCAAAAAAGAGGAGGGATTATGTTCTTGAGAGAATGTATGAGGATGGAAAGATATCAAAATCCCAGAAAGAGAACGCAGCGAAAGAGGAAATAAACTTAAACCCATATCTTAAAGATATGGAGGCATCTCCGTATTTTCTTAGCCTTGTTGAGAAAAAACTCCGGGAAGAATATTCAAAAGAGAAACAGCATAGCTATGAATTAAAAGTCTATACTACTCTGAACCGGAGGCTTCAGAGGATTGCAATTCAATCTCTGAAAGAAGGTTTAAGAGAGCTTGATAAAAGACAGATTGACCAGAATAAAAAGACGGCATACAGGGGACCTTTAAAGCATTTAAGCCTTGAAGAGATGAATAATCTTGAGGATTTTGACTGGGGTTTTAATATTGAAGAAACTCCAAAGGCAGGGACAATTGTTACAGGAGTGGTTGACGGAATTGACGATGAGCAGGCATCTTTGAAAATCCAGAGATTTAAGGGGATAATAAAAAAAAGCGGACTAAAATGGGCTTTTGGAGAGGGTGGCCCGCAGAAACCTGCTGACCTCCTTGCCATAGGGGGTGTTGTAAAGGGAAGGGTAGTTAAGGAGAGAAAAAACAACACCCTTGAACTTGCTCTGGAGCAGGACCCTTTGGTTCAGGGTGCCATTGTTGCAATTGACCCAAAAACAGGGGAGATAAAAGCCCTTGTAGGAGGGTTCGATTTTGACAGGAGCCAGTACAACAGGGCAATTTCTGCAAGGAGAGAGCCCGGTTCAGCTTTTAAACCTATTATTTATTTTACAGCCCTTCAAAATGGTTACACGCCAGCAAGCATCATAATTGATTCACCAATAGTTTTCGGGAATGAAAATGATGATTCTCTTTGGAAACCTGAAAATTTTGGGAACAAATTTTATGGTCCTACTCTTCTGAGAGATGCGCTTGTATATTCAAGGAATGTATGCACTGTAAAACTTCTAAAAGAGATTGGAATTCCAAAAGTTATCGAGAATGCAAGGGCTTTTGGAATAAAAAGCCCGCTTGAGAGAAATCTGTCTCTCGCGCTTGGAACCTCATCTGTGTCGCTTTTTGAGCTTACCGATGCCTATTCGGTTTTTGCAAATTTGGGAGAGAAGGCAGAGCCGACAGCTATAAGATTTGTCAGAAAAAGTTCAGGGGAAAAGATACAGGAAGAGACAGGCGGGTCAAAAAGAATTTTTGATGAGAAGACCACTTTTATCCTTGTGAAAATCCTTGAAGGAGTAGTGGAGGAAGGCACAGGAACAGGAGCAAAAGTGCTTGGCATTCCTGTAGCAGGCAAGACAGGCACAACCAATAACTACATGGATGCGTGGTTTGTGGGATTTACTCAGAACCTTGTTGTTGGGGTATGGGTTGGCTATGATGACAAAAAATCTCTTGGAAGAGGGGAAACAGGCGCAAGGGCAGCTTTGCCAATATGGGTAAGGTTTATGAGCGAGGCTCTCAAGGGTTATGATGTTGTTGATTTCCCAAAACCTGAGGGAATCGTAGAGACTGCCATAGACCCGAAAACAGGGAAAATTGCAACTGCGGAAACTGAAAATCCTGTAACCGGATATTTTATTGAAGGAACTCAGCCGGGAGAGGGAGGCAGCAAGGATGTGCTGGACAACAGTAAGTTTTTTCAGATGGGAGAATGAAAAGTAAAATTTCAAATGTCAAAATGCAAATGCCAAATGAATGTCAAATGATTAAATGTTTAAAGTTTTTAATTTGTTATTTGAACATTGAATTTCATTTGAGCTTTGTCATTTGGAATTATTAATGAATAAATGTTTCGGTTATTAATAATTCTAAAAATTTGAAGAAAGGAATAGTTATATGACAACAACCAATTCTTTTGATATTGTATCAAGGGTAAACCTGCAGGAAATCGATAATGCCATTCATCAGTCGCAGAAAGAAATAGGGCAGAGATTTGATTTTAAAAACACCAACACGACAATAGAAAGAAAAGAAGAAGAGGTGACTTTGGTTTCTGCTGATGAATTCAAGCTTAAAAGTGTTGTAGAAATTTTTCGTACAAAGATTGCAAAAAGAGGTGTATCTCTTAAGGCTCTTGAATACGGAAATATTGAAAGCGCTTTTTCAGGAAATGTCAGACAGGTTATAAAGATTAAGCAGGGGATTGATCAGGAAGAGGCAAAAAAGATTACCAAGCTGATAAGGGATTCAAAGATTAAGGTTCAGGCTATGATTCAGGCAGATATAATCAGGGTTTCAGGCAAGAACAAGGATGACCTTCAGCAGGCAATGAAGCTTATCAGAGAAGCTGATTTGCCAATCCATTTGGAGTTTACAAATTATCGATAGTTATAAGTTTAAATGTCAAAATCCAAAGTTCAAAAAAATGTCAAATTTCAAAAAATTAGGACTAATTTTATTTAATTTGATATTTATATTTTAAGATTTTTGGGATTTTGGGTTTTGAACTTTGTCATTTGTCATTAAAAGAGCAGTTCTACTTTTCCAATTTCTGAATATTCTGCTCCGTCAGGTTTCAGAACGCTCTGCATAAGAGAAATTCTTTTCACATCGAATCTTCCAATTGATAAATCCTTTGACTGGAGCATAAGCGGTATGAGTTTTTCTTTCCCTTTAAGGGATTTTACCCTGCCGAGTGTGAGATGGGGGTTGAAATCCCTTTCCTCTTTATCAAATCCAAGCTTTGAAAGGTTTTCTTCTGTTCTCTGCCAGAGGGGTTTTAAGGTATTGGTTTCATCATTGATTCCTATCCAGAGAACCCTTGGGTATTCAACTTTTGGAAATGCCCCGACTGATGCGATTTCCAGTGAAAATGATTTTACTCCTTCTGAGGCGGTTTTTATGGCTGATAGGATTTCCTTTACCTGAGATTTTTCTATGTCTGCGAGAAATTTCAATGTGAGATGTATCCCCTCAGGATTAACCCATTTCACATCAGCTCTGGTTTCTTTTAATTTTCTCTGGATTTCAGCTATTTTAGTTTTAATTTCCTGCGGGATATTAATGGCTATAAAGGAGCGGATTTTATCCATATAAATTCAATCTTTAAATTTCATATTAGGATTCGCGGTTATAAAATTCTGCCAGCCTTTTTATGAAGTATTATTCTATCTTTGTTGTTTAAAAAAAACAAACAAGAAATTAAGAGTAATAACTTGATTTAGTGGCTTGGTTCTGTTATTCAAGAAGTTAGTTTTAATAGCTTGAAACAGCTTTTTTTATATCATGAATAGGTGAACTTTGTCTAAAAAACATGAATATATTAAATTCATGAAGATTGTCCTTGCCTTGGCTTCTAAGGGGAAAGGGTTGACAAGCCCAAATCCGATGGTCGGGGCTGTGATAGTTAAAGATGGAAAAATTGTCGGGAAAGGCTTCCATTCAAAAGCAGGAACCCCTCATGCAGAAATCATTGCTTTAGAGAGTGCAAAAGAAAAGGCAAAGGGTTCAACCCTTTTTATTAACTTAGAGCCCTGTGTCCATTTCGGGAAAACCCCTCCCTGCTGTGATGAGGTCATAAAATCAGGAATAAAAAAAGTTGTAATCGGCATGAAAGATCCAAACCCCCTGGTTAATGGCAAAGGCATTAACAGGCTTAAACGCAGTGGGATTGAGGTTGAAGTTGGTATTTTGGAGAAAGAGGCAAGGGAACTGAATGAGGCATTTGTGAAATTCACAAAAACTAAAATGCCATTTGTAATAATGAAATCTGCAATGAGTCTTGACGGAAGGATTGCCACAAGAAGCGGAAATTCAAAGTGGATAACAGGGGAGGAGTCAAGAGGGTTTGTTCAGAAGCTAAGGGCAGAAGTTGACGGGATAATGGTTGGAATCGGAACAGTGTTAAAAGATAATCCGAGGCTGACCTTAAGAACTGAAAAGATAAAGAGAACTTCTCCGGCAAAAATAGTAGTGGACAGCAGTATTAAGATTCCAATAACAGCAAAATTATTTTCTTCAAAGCCTGAGGCAAGGGTGATAATAGCTGCTACAAATCTGGCAGGCAGGAAAAAAGTGGAGAGTCTGAGAAAAAAGGGTGTTGATGTAATTCAGACTGAAGCTGATAAAGGGAATGTTGACATGAAAAAATTGATGAAGGAACTTTATAAAAGAGGGATAAGGAGCATACTCCTTGAAGGCGGAAGCGAGCTTAATGCTTCTGCAATAAAAGAAAAAATTGTTGATAAGGTGTTTTGTTTTTATTCACCAATCCTTGTCGGAGGAAGAGATGCAAAAGGGTTTATAGGAGGAGAAGGAGTTGACAGGATTCAGGATGCAGAGAGGGTTGATGTGAGAGAAGTCAAAAGGATTGGGAAGGATTTATTGGTGATTGGATATATCAGAAAATGACAAAGTTCAAATTTCAAATAAAATCCAAAGTTCAAAATTTAATTTATTTGGTATTTACTTATTTCATATTGATTTGTCATTTGAATTTTGACCTTTGAACTTAAATAGGAGAACTAATGGCTACTGATCTGCTGATAATAGGATGCGGGATTGCAGGGTGCAGCGCTGCTCTGGAAGCTGCAAGGCAGGGGCTCTCGGTCTTAATGATAACAAAATCAAAAGAGCCTGAAGAAAGCAATACATTCCACGCTCAGGGTGGAATTATTTACAAAGGCAGGAACGACTCGGAAAAATTGCTGATGAAAGACCTGATGAGAGCAGGGGCAGGGCTTTGCAAGTATAATGCCATAGATGTTCTGTCAGGAAAGGGACCTGTGCTTGTTGAAAAAATCCTGATGAAGGAATTAAAGGTAAATTTTGACAGGACCTCAAGAGACGAACTGCATCTGACTGAAGAGGGAGCGCATTCAATCCCAAGGATAATCCATGCAGAGGATTTAACCGGAAAGGCAATTGAGCTTGCATTTATAAAAGGGATTAAAAAATATAAAAACATAACAGTAAAAACATCTCTTAGCGCAATTGACCTTCTCACTCTTTCACATCATTCCTTAAATCCTCTTGATATCTATAAAGAGCCAACCTGTGCAGGGGCTTATGTTTTTGACCAGACTGCTAATAAAGTATTTCCTGTAATGGCAAAGGAAACACTCCTTGCAACAGGCGGGATAGGAAGGCTCTACCTTCATACAACAAATCCAAAAGGCGCAAGGGGTGACGGAATTGCAATGGCGTACAGGGCTGGAGCAAGAATACAGAACATGGAGTATATCCAGTTCCATCCCACTGCACTCTACCATCCTGACGGCGAGAGGTTCCTTCTTTCTGAGTCAATGCGGGGTGAAGGGGCAAGGCTTATAAATAAAAAAGGTGAGTCTTTTATGGATAAATACCATAAGCTCGGCTCCCTTGCACCAAGGGATATTGTTGCAAGAGGAATACACGAGGAGATGCTTCAGGATGGAAGCGAATGCGTGTTTTTAGACATATCTCACAAGAAAGCGGAATGGATAAAAAAGAGATTCCCCAATATCTATAAAAAATGCCTGGAGTTTAAGATTGATATAACAAAGCAGCCGATTCCGGTTGTCCCTGCAGCCCATTATTCCTGCGGTGGCATTGTGGTTGACACAGAAGGGAGGACATCAATTAAAAGACTGCGTGCTGCCGGAGAGGTTGCCTGTTCCGGAATACACGGAGCAAACAGGCTTGCATCAAGCTCACTTCTTGAAGGCTTGGTATGGGGGACACTTGCAGGTGAAAGCATTGCAAGGGAAGTAAAAGAAATGAAGATTGATTTTCCCAAAATATCTGCGTGGAAATATGAAAAAGAAGAAGCTGACCCTGCTCTTATCCTGCAGGACTGGCTCACAATAAGGCATACAATGTGGAACTATGTCGGGCTGGTTCGCACAACAAAGAGGCTTGCAAGGGCTGAGAAGATTTTAACAGAACTGCAATCTGAAATTGAAGAATTCTACCGCTATTCAGTCCTCTCTGATGACCTCATAGGGCTTAGAAACGGCATCCAGGCATCGCTTGTGATTCTTCAGGCTGCAAAGGTCAACCGCAAAAGCAGAGGATGCCATTACAGGAAGGATTAGATTTAGTAGTCAGTAAATAGTGAACAGTAAACCCTCTATTCCCTTTGTTAGCACTACATACAGTATTGTCAAAAAATAAAATCTCAATATATTGTTTTAATTTCTTGACACTGACCCAAAATCCATGCTATGATTTCTATAAATTGATTACATAGATTAAAATAAGATTGCTGAGATTTAAAAAACTTGTTTAATCAAATGGTTGTGGTGTGGAAAAGTTTACAAATAACTTCACATATTGCAGACTGCAAAAAAAAGATTTTTTGTTTTAAGAAATCTGAGTAATCATTCTAAAATCTGTGTAATCTCTTATTAAAAGGAGAAAGATTTGAGAATAGAAAAAGTTGAAGCCATTGGTTTTAAATCCTTCTCAGACAAGGTTGAAATAGCTTTTCAGCCGGGAATTACTGCAGTTGTTGGTCCTAATGGATGCGGAAAGAGCAACATATCAGATGCAATAAGCTGGGTTCTGGGAGAACAGAGTGCAAAGCATTTGAGAGGCAAGAAGATGGAAGATATAATTTTCAATGGAACTGAATCAAGAAAACCAATGAGCATGGCAGAGGTTACATTAACTGTTTCCAATGATAATGGAAACCTTGGTTCAGTTTACAAAGATTTTAGAGAAATTATGATAACAAGAAGGCTCTACAGATCAGGAGAGAGCGAGTACTACATAAACAAAACTTTGTGCAGGCTAAAAGATATTCATGAACTCTTTCTTGATACAGGCGTTGGAGCAAAAGCCTGCTCAATAATAAAACAGGGAGAGGTTTCAGAACTCCTGACATCACACGCTGAGCAGAGGAGAAGCCTGATTGAAGAGGCAGCGGGAATTGAAAAATATCAGTTGAGAAAAAAAGAAACAGAAAAAAAGCTTGAACATACAAAGGAGAACCTTGTAAAAGTTGATTTGATTATCTCTGAGGTAAAAAAACAGGTGAACTCACTTGTCCGGCAGGCAAGGAAGGCAAAGGTCTACAATAAATTCCAGAAGAAAATAAGCGAGTTTGAAATAAAGATAGCTGCCCTGAAACTCAAAAGCCTTGAAGCGAATTACAAACCCCTTGAAGATGGTTTTGTGAGGCTTCAGGATGAAAAAATCGGGAAATCTTCAAAGCTCATGGAGTTTGAATCAAAATTTGAAGAGATAAAGCTTGATATTATGAAGAGAGAAGAAGAACTCAGAGGGCTTCAGGATGGTTTCCATCAGAAGGATATGGAAATTTCAGGTGTCAGGTCGCGCATAGAGTTGCTTGGAAAAGAAATATCGCATATGGATAACATCAAATCAAAAGCCAGTGATGACATAAACATTTTAAATTTTCAGATGGATGAGTTTAAATGCGAGCTTTCAGAAAGGGAAATCCAAAAGGATAAAATCAGGGATGCGCTGACCGGCAGGAAGGCTGAACTTTCGGAAAAAGAAAAGAATTTTGAGTGTTTAAAAAAGGATGTATCCTCAAAGCTTGATTTGATTGAGGCTCAGAAAAATAAAATAGTCGAGCTTATTGCAGAAATCAGCACTACAAGAAATGTAATTCAGGAAGGTGATATAAGAGTAGAGGATTTAAACCGCAGGATGAAATCAGAAGGGGAAGAGAAAGAAAAAGAGACTTTTGAGCTTGAGGAAATTGAAAAGAAAATTTCTGAGATAAATGAGGAAATAGGAATGGTCAATGAAAACCATTCCATGGTTACAGGCGGGATAAATAGTCTGATATCAAAGCTTGAAGAGAAAGAAAACAGACTATCAGCCCTTGAGAAAGAGATTAGGGAGGTTGCTGACACATTAACCTTAAAAAAATCTGAAATTTCTTCTTTGAAGAAAATCCTCGATAACCATGAGGGTTTTGACAGGGGTGTAAAGGCTATACTGAAAGAGATTGAGGTGAATGGTGATGAATGGCGGGGAGTTTTAGGAACGCTTTCTGATTTTATTGAAACCACACAGGGATATGAGGTTGCAATTGAGGCGGTTCTTAAGGACAAATTGCAGAGTGTAATTGTTGAATCGCAGAGCGAGGCAATAAGAGCGCTTGAATATCTTAAGACCTCCAGTGAGGGGAGAAGCAGTTTTCTTCCGTTGCATCCAAAACAATCAGCATCAGGCGGGCTTCACGTGGCGCACGAGGTTTCTAAAAATGCACAGGGAGTGGCTGGAATGGCTGTTGATTTTATAAAATATCCTGAAAAATTCTCAAATCTTGTAAACTACCTTTTATCAGATGTCATAGTTGTTGATTCTTTTGAAAAGGCTTATGAGCTTTGGAAAAGTAACGGAAACGGGTTTTCCTATGTCTCTCTTTCAGGAGATATTATTGCTCATAACGGAGCAGTAAGCGGTGGCGCAACAAATGTTCTTGACCACGGGCTTTTGATGAAAAAGCGCGAGGCAAAAGAGCTTGAGGAAGAGATAAATGTCCTTGCAGGAAAAAAAGAAGAGCTTGATAAAATTTGCGCTGAGCTGAAAGAGGGTATTTTAAATGATAAAACTGAGAAAGAGAATCTGGAAAAGGAGCTGAGAGAAATACAGGTGAGGCAGGTGCATCTTGCAAAAGACCTTGAAGTTAAAGCTGATGGCAGGAAAAGAGTTAATGAAAGGATAGAGCAGATTGCATTTGAGATTGACGGAATTTTTTATGAGAGAGAGGAAATTGCAAAGGAGCTTAAATCCTATCAGGAAAGGCTTGCCCTTCAGGAAGAGGCCAAGAGAGATGTAGAGGGAAATCTGAATAAAATGCAGGAAGAGCTTGGTGTGGTTCAGGACAGGCTTGAGAAGGAAAGAGACAAGCTTACAGAATTAAAGGTTGGTGTTGCAAGGGATGAGGAAGAGGAGAAGAGGATTGAGTTTCAGATTGAAAGCCTAAAAAGTTCTCTTGATGATGTGGCAAACAGAATATCAAAGGAGAACCTTGATATAAGCGATGCAGATAAAAAGATTTTCGAGTCAAATGAACTGATTAAGGAAATGAAGGTTGAGCTTGAAGCAAAACTTAAGGAGGGTGAAGATATAAGAGAGAGCCTCAACTTGAGAAAAGCGGAGATGGAAAGCATTCTGTATAATCATAATAGCCTTGAAGCAGAAATAAGGGTTATCAGGAAAGAGTGCGAAGCGCTGAATCAGGAACTTAGTGGAATCGACAAACAGAGAACAGAGATAAGCATAGAGATTAATAATTTGAACAAAGCGCTGGCTGAAGGCTATTCAAAAACTGCAGATGAAGCAAAAAACATGGTTGCTGACGGAGATGATCTGAACCTGATTCGGGAGGAGTTGCAGAAGTTTAAAAGCAGGAGAGAAAAAATCGGGCTTGTGAACCTTGGAGCCATTACTGAATACGAGGAGCAGAAAAAACGTTTTGATTTTCTTGAGGCACAGAAAAAAGATCTTGTTGATTCTGCTGAGTCGCTCAAAAAGGCAATTTCCACGATTAACAAGACTTCAAAAGAAAGATTTATTGAGACATTCAATATTATAAACGAGAAATTCAGGGAAGTTTTTCAGCTTTTCTTTTCAGGAGGCGATGCTGAGCTGCGGCTTGTTGATGAGGCAAATCCTCTGGAGACAGGAATAGAGATTGTTGCACAACCTCCGGGAAAAAGGCTTCAGAATGTAAGCCTTCTTTCAGGCGGCGAGAAAGCCCTTACTTTTATTTCACTTCTTTTTTCAGTTTTTCTGATAAAGCCGTCGCCATTCTGTCTTCTTGATGAGGTTGACGCACCGCTTGATGAAGCAAATCTTATGCGCTTAAATAACTTTATCAAAAAACTCTCTGACAAGACACAGTTCCTTGTCATAACGCACGCAAACAGGACAATGGCAACAGCAGATGTCCTTTACGGAATAACAATGGAAGAAGCCGGCATTACCAAGATTGTGTCTGTGAAACTTAAAGAAGAAGAATCAAAAGAAGTCCATAAGCAAAAAGTGACTTTAGCAAGACCTGAGAAATTCAAACCAGCAGCAGCGCTGACAGCGTGAGCTAAAATAGTGATAGGCTGGGTTTTCTAACCCCGCCTATCACTATTTAGTTATTACCCTGTCCATTACCTTTATTTTTCCTGCTTTAAATTCCCTAAAGAGAGAACCTTTTGAGAAATCCTCGTTTACCTGCTCGATTACAGCTTCTCCGAGGGGTTCTGTGTCACTGCCAAGAAATTTTCCTGTAACCGGGTGGACAAGCTTTTCACCCTCTTTAAAGACAATGAACTTCATTTCTTTTTTAAGCCCTTTGTTTAAACCAATGTCGGCAAAAATTTCTTTTCCATTTTTCTTTATCAATAATCCTTCAACAAGGGGAAGATGGTGGTTGAATTTCAAAGCCAAGCCATCAGTCATGGTCTTTATGCCCGGAAGGGATTTGTTCTGGTCAAAGACATCTTTTGCTCCAATAATTGATGATGTCTCAGAATTCACAAGTCTTGCATAGATTTCTATTGAATCCTTTGTTTCAACAATGCTTCCAATAAGGATTGCTTCTGCTGCTACAATCTTTCCAATCCTTGCAGCAGTCTCAGGGTCAACAATTGGAGTTTTTGAAAGCTTCTGTTCTTTTAAAACCTCATCAAGCTTTGCTCTTTCAACAAGGTTAAATCTTCCTATACCTTCAACCTTTAAATTTTCAAATGAGGTGATTAAATTGTCATAGACAATATCGCTGGCAACAGACGGGGTCCCTTTTTTCTCAAAGGAAAGTATTGAGATGCTCATCCTTGAACCAATATCTCTTACCTTTTCTATCTCCCTTTTCACCTTTGCTCTTTTTTCTCCTTTCAATCCGTTCTCATCAGATGCCATGACAACGATATTGTTCTCACCTTTGTTAAGAGGAGTCAGGAAGTTGAAGAATATGTTCTTTGCTTTTCTTTTAAGGATTGACTCGCCGTTAATTGCAAGGGATATGATGTTGTTTGGCGATGAGGCTGAGCCTTCAATGTAGAGACGGTCGAGGAATACATTCTTGATAAAGTCAAGGTCTTTTAATTTGATTGCAGGAAAAGACGGATTAAGAGCCAGCAATTTATTCCCTTTATGAGCATACTGCGGATAGTGAGTCATCTCACTGAGTGATTCCTGATTCAAATCCCCGCTAGTCGTGTTTCCTATTATATCTCTTGCCTCAAAAATTAATTTTTCATTCCTGCCTGAGATATCAACCTCATGGGATATCTTTACTTCTTTGCCCCTTTCCTTCAAGACTTCTTTGCCATTTATCATAAACGAGGATATCTCTGAGTCATCATATGCGTAGGCTAAAATCCCGGCTTTGAGTTTTCCCTGTGTTTCTGTTATCTGGAGGGATTCTATATCAACCATAGGACCCTCTCTGTCTGCCCTGATATCAACGATTTTTTCTGATGATTTACCTGTAAGGTCAAAGGCTTTTATGGTAATCTGATTTATGCCGCGCCCAAGAGGAATTTTTTCTTTAAAAGCAATCCGCTTTTCTGCAAGCTCAATCCTCAGAGGTTTTTCATTGATAGTTATACCTGATACATAAAAATCGTCTTCAGCAGTTCCTTCAAGGTCAACTGAAAATTCATTTGTTATTAAATTGTTCTTTTCAGAGGCAATGGTTACGGATGGAGGCTTTAAATCAGTTTTCTTTTCTAAAAGAAATTTCTGCCTTGCCTTGTTTAAAAAGTATTTTGCCTTTGCAGTTTCTACTGAGGAAAGAGATGCCTCAAGCTCTTTAATAGCATCCTCAATTTTCCCTGCATTTAAGTAGGAAATACCAAGCTCCCTGTGAGGGAAATAGTCAATAAAATGCATCCCGTAGGTTCTTGCCCTGCGCTGGTCTTCATCTCTCTGCTTTATTGAATTCCTGTAATCTGCAATTGCTTCTTCAAAAAACTCTCCGTCAGCAAAGGAGTTTCCCCTATCATAATAATTCCACCATCTGTTCCTGAAAGTCCCCTCAGTTGTTCCATATTGCTTCCCGTCTTTTACATAACGGGGGTCGCCTTTTGGAGTGGAGCAGGAAAATATTGATAGAAGCGAACTAAGTAAAATGAGTGCGATAAATAGAAAAATTATCCGTTTGTTCATAGCAAACTCCTCTATTACTTCCTCTCCCCATTGGGAGAGGGAATTGATAAACATTTTTCTCCTCATTAATAAGATAGAATTTTTATGCCTATTCACGATTATATCTAAATATCCCTCCCTGTGTTGCAAACCAGATGTTGCCGTTATCATCTGGAGTTATGTCCCATATAATGCCGCTTTTAAGACCATCAAGGGTGGAGAAGTTTTGAACTTTAAACTTTAAACTTTGAACTTTGAACTTACTCACTCCCTGCTCTGTGCCAAGCCAGATATTGTTATCGTTATCAACTGCAATTGATAAAATTTTGTTGCTTATCAATCCTTTCCCTTTTGTCAGGTGAAAATTTTTTATCTCTTTATCATTACTTAAAACCCTTATTCCTCCTCCAAGTGTCCCAAACCAGAGTTTTCCTCTCTTGTCAGTTGCAGATGACCAGATAAAATCTTCTTTTACAAGATTAAGACCAGCAACATCTTCTCCTATCCCGGAGATGTTTTTATTAACAATGATAGAGGATACAAGGTCATCAAAATATTTCTCAAGGGTGTCAACCTCTGACGAATCAAATGTGCTATCAGGAAGATATGGGAAATCTGAAAAATCCCCGCCTGTTGAATCATATTTATTTATTCCTGCTATAGTTCCAAACCAGATGTTACCTTTTTTATCAATAGTTGCAGTTGGAACTATATTTGATGCGATAGCAGAATCTGACCTTCTAAACACCGGACTATATTTCTCTTCTCTTGAGTCTTGAAAATTTGCAACTCCTCCATCTGAGCCAAGAAGCCAGATAGAGCCTTTATTTGCTGGCAGAACCTTCGTAAAGGGTGATGGTATTGTTTGTTTTTTGTAAGAATAATAAAAAGGATAAACTTCATCACCTTTCCATTCTAAATATGTGCCATAATCAGTTAAATCATAATCAATTAATAAAGATATATCTTCGCAGTTTATATCTCCTTTATTTGCATCAAATGCTGCATCTCCTGCCACTATTCTCGTAAGAATTTCCTTTTCATCAGTCTCTCTTCCATAAAATATCAGGTGAACTCTGTTTAATGAATCTACAGTCATATCTTTTATCCATGTATCATCAGGTAGGGTTTTCTCTGGCAAACATCCGGCTAAATCAAAGACCTCTTCAAGTGTTTCTCCATCTGTTGACCTGAAAACCTTGCCTCCATTGCTTCCGCCAAACCACAAAACTCCGTTTTTATCTTTTGTAGAAGCCATGAAAGATATATCAGAATAGCCTGTATCCACAGATTCAATTTTACCTTGTGAAACTTTAAAAATGTGTTTCAATATAGTGGTTTTTCCATCAGTTGTTTTTACTCTTACCTTGGAATAATAAGTTCCGGGTTTTGAAGGAACTTTGAAAGAGCCTTTTAATCCATTTAAAATGAGCGAGTCATTTATGAAATAATAGATATTCTCATCTTCTGTAGAGTCCTCTAATTTTGTCCATTCCTTTGAGCCCTGGAATTTGACCTCAGCAGAAAGTATATTTGATGAACCATTGGAATTAGAACTGCAAACCCTTATCTCAAAATCTTTATCATCCTTGCTGATAGCATCATTTCTGATGACTATTGTGTTTTTCCCTTCCTTGCATGAAGCTATCTGAAATTCAATAATTCCATCTTTGTCTGTCTTTTTATTAATTCTAAAAGAAAAATCATGAGTCTGTGTTTCGTTAAGCACATTTGCAACATCCTCAGCAGTCTTGGTTAACCTTGCAGAGACTTTGATTATGTCTTTATCAAAAGTTATTTTCTTTTTGTTAAGTATTGCTGAGATAAAATTGAACCTGTCAAGGTTGTTTCCAAAAGATGTAATAAGGGTTTCTCTGTCAGATATTTTTTTAGAAATTATGCTGTCAAGAAGGTCTATGTCTTCTTCTTTAAAGGCTTTCTTAAAGGTATCCAGTAAATTTTTCACAGCCTGTTCTGAGGCTTTTGCGGGGATTATCTTGTCAGGCGATGGAAGGGCAAAAGAAGTAGTCGTACTTATAAACAGGACAGCGAGTAAAAGTAAGATATATTTTTTCATTTTTTATATAAGTTTATTACAGAATATATTATTCCCAACGATAGGCGGGACATTCTTGTCCCGCTAATTTAAAAAAACTTTCCTAAATCAGTTTGATCCTTGTGCCTTATGGAACTGTATTTATAATCTTCTAATTTGTGTACAATTCCTTTTCTTAATGGATTCTCCTCTATATATTTGATTCTGCTTAATACTTTGTTATCACTATCGAGGATGTAATCATAAAAACCACTGTGCCAGATAGTTCCTTTTCTGTTATGTATTTCATTTATCTGACGTGATGAGAAACCTTTAATAGACTTCAGACATTCTGAAATAGTCTTATCCTCTGGAATTATAATCAGATGGATATGATCAGGCATAATTACAAATGATAAGAGAAAATACCATTTCTGCCTTCTGCCAAATAAAATTGTTTCTAATATGATATCAGCAGATTTAGAATTCTCAAACATAGGCTCTCTATTAACAGTAACCGTAGTAATCATGTATGGATATTCTTTTAAAGATATATGTTTTAGCCTTGGCATAATTTTTTGTAGCGGGGTTAGAAAACCCCGCCTATCGGTATAATGTCAAAAATGAACTATCATTGATGTCAGAATCATATGCTGTTTAATATCCGGTTCTGATGCCTCGCCTGAAGCCTTACCAAAACGGTATGTATAGGCAATGTCAAAGATAATCTTTCCCCACGCAATTCCTGTTCCAAAACTTATGCCGTAAAAACTATCAGGAGAATTTTTTGCAGGCTCAGGGTCATAGAATATTCCGCTTCTTAAAGGGATAGTAAATTTTCCCCTGATAATCAGATATTCTGCGCCAATGCGAATCTGTGTCGTGGCATCTGCCTTGCCTGAAAGAATATCCTTCCCTTTTCCTGAAGGTGCTCCGCCTTCAACAAGAATCTGCCCCTTCTTTTTCCCCTCCCTGAGTTTAAAATCTCCCCACTCAGTCATGTAAAGGTCAAGTGCCATAGAGAAGCTGTCTGAGAACCTTGTGGCTAAACCAAGTCCATAGGAGGCAGGCATTTCCATTTTTAAATTTTCCTTAAAATCCCTGCCTATTTTTATAGGGTCGCTCTTACCTGCTATGGTTGTAATCATTGATGAGTTGTGATGGTGTTTTACTCTTGCAAGAAACGGGGTTTTTAAAACCCCGCCGAGGGTGAACATTTTATTAATCTCCCACAAAAAACCTATGTTGGCATTAAACCCTGTAAAGTCGTATTCCTCTTTGATTGAGCCTTGTGCCTTAAAAGGAAGAATTTTGCTGCCACTTGCAACAAATCCTGACGCTGAAATATTTACATTCTGCTGCCAGTTAGAAAAATTCTTGTCCCATAAATTTAATGATGTTCCAAGTGAGAGTGTTGGTGTAATCTGGACTGCAAGCGCTGGGGTTATTGTTCTCAGCTCTCCGCCCTGAGTTGAATGTATTTCCTGTATGCCGTCTATGGTTTTAAAAAGGGAGATGGCTTCTGTTCTGCCGTGCAGGTCATAAAGGCGCTGTGAGTTTATTGAAGCCACAAAATTCTTTCCAAAAAGCAAGAATGGATAGACAAAACTTAAATAGTTTAATGAACCCCTTTCAAGCCTCTGGTCCGAGATATCAGATTCCCTGTCTTTCATATCCTGCGATTGCTTGACATAGTCATAAGTCCCGACAATTGAGACTTCAGGTTTTTCAAGCTGGATAAGCCCGCCGGGGTTCCACGATGCTGCGGTTGCATCATCAGCAACTGCAATAAACGCCCCGCCCATTCCAACTGCCCTTGCCCCGGAGCCAACAGGGTTCGGGGATGTTGCAAAGTTTAAAGACGGAGGCAGAGAGAGACCAAGCTTTGTTATATCCTGTCCCTGAGCAAAGGATGCTTGCGATAGAATAATTATCACAAAAATTGCTAATATGGGATTTCTCTTTTTCACTTCCTGAAACCTTCAATAATTAAATTCTAAACAAATCCTAAATTCAAATTTTCAACATTTTGCTTCTGTTATGTTGCCACTGTCATTGGACAACCGCAAGGGTTGTCCCTACATTTTGCAGGTTAAAAGTCTGTACTAAACACTATTCACTGTTCACTATTCACTTTTCTGTCATTACGGGTTCTGATATTTCCCTTCAATCTCTTTGTCTTTATTTCCTTTGAAAAATATATTTTGAACATTAATTGTTGCGGTTGAATCCGGTTCAATATCTATCCCGTCATCGCCGTTGGAGATAATTTTTAATTTTCCTCCGGTTAATCCAATTGATGCGGTTGAATTCCCGGCTATAAATATTCCGTCATATATATTTCCTCTTATAAAATTTTTATTTATATCAGCAGAAGAATTATTCTGCACAACGATTCCTGACAAAGCATTTTCACTAATGGTATTCCCTGAAATATTCTCTGAAGCTGAATCAGTAGATATAAGAATGCCAACCCTTGCATTGTTACTTATTTCATTATTCATTATATTGCCTGAAGAACTGTAACTTATCTGAATCCCATCTTCACCGTTTTCAGTAACAGTATTTCCTGAGATGCTTTCTGTTGTTGCGTCAGAATATAAAGCAATGCCTTCGAAAGCATTTCCTTCTATGGTATTATTGTTAATATTTTTTACTGAGGAACTATAATATACTCGAATCCCGTCTAACTGGTTTTTGACAACGGTATTTTCTGAAATATCATCTGCAATTGAATTAGCAGCTACAGTAATACCCTCAATCATATTTTCACTTACAAAATTATTCCTTATGCTATTGGCTAAAGAACTGCCATAAATTTGAATTCCGTCTATCCCATTTTTGGTAATAATATTTCCTGAAATATCTTCTGCAGTAGAATTCTCAGCTATAAAAATCCCATAATTTTCATTTTTGTTTATGATATTATTTTTTATGGTATCAACAGATGAGTTTTCAAAAAAGAATATCCCGCTTGACTTGTTATTTTTAACAATATTGTTCTCAATCTTATTACTAAAAGAGTTTATTCCTATACT